>JAKAVL010000034.1 GCA_021817305.1 Microcaldota archaeon
TGATGCTTGGGTTGCGATCTTCTCTGGTGTGAGGCGCATCTCGTCTCTGAGGAATGCGCCGTTTGCGCGTATTGATTCTGGGTTTCTTCCGAGGAGTGATGCTTGTTGGGCAATCTTCTCTGGTGTGAGGCGCATCTCGTCTCTGAGGAATGCGCCGTTTGCGCGTATTGATTCTGGGTTTCTTCCGAGGAGGGATGCTTGTTGGGCAATCTTCTCTGGTGTGAGGCGCATCTCGTCTCTGAGGAATGCGCCGTTTGCGCGTATTGACTCTGGGTTTCTTCCGAGGAGTGATGCGTTGGTTGCGATCCTCTCTGGTGTGAGGCGCATCTCGTCTCTGAGGAATGCGCCGTTTGCGTGTATTGATTCTGGGTTTTTTCCTAGGAGTGATGCTTGTTGGGCGATCCTCTCTGGTGTGAGGCGCATCTCGTCTCTGAGGAAGCGATAGTTCTTCTCTAATTTGCCCACATCAAGTGCCAACAGGGCAGATTGGACCGCAATCTTGTGTTTTGACAAGCCGATATTTATCAGATATTCGAAGCTTGCTTTTATAGACTCGGGAGTGGCCTTCCTGCTATTTACTGCCCATCTCAAACCGAATTCGCGCGGTCTTTCGGGGTGTAGCAGTTCCTTTATCAAAACTGCCTTTTCCAGCCTCTGCTCTGGAGCGTATTCTGCCATTGAACCATGTTTAATGTGTTTTTATGGTATTTATGCGCTTCGGGGGGCTGAAAGACATTTGTCGTCAGCGAACTTTACAACGCGGTTATAGGAAAAGGTTTTTGGGGAATGCCACTATTTGTCAATCAGGGGAACTGTTTTTAAAGCTTCTTATCCTAATAGAGCCGCAGCTTTTTTACTGCGGTGGTTTGGTGAGTGAGAGGAAATTCAGCTTATATGACATCGAGCAGTTCATAAGGGAGGCGGGCGCTGAGAAGGTCACCGAGGATGCAGTTTTGGACCTTGAGCGCGAGCTGGAGAAGCTCGCTGACAGCATAGCAAACAAGGCAAAGAGATACGCGGAGCACGCAGGAAGAAGGAAGCTGATAAGAAGATCTGATATACTGCTTACGGCGCGAGAATCCGGAACTTCTTATAGGAATGCCCCAATGGCAAGGAGGGCCAGGAGAGTGCCGAGAGGCGCGATTACCGTACAGCAGCGGACGTGATTCACACAGGCCTTATCAGAGCAGGCCCAAGAGCTTCATCCCGAATCCTACTGCTACAAAAGCGACTTCAAGGATGGTGAGCCACAGTGTCACATCGGTCTCGACAGGCTTCTTCTTAAGGTTCATTACGAGATGGCACAGGCTGTATATCTTCTTGCCATACGGGGCCTTCAGTGTGCCATCCTTCTGGCGTATCCCCAGGTCGCGCACCTTGAACCTCCTGCGCGCATGAAGGAAGAACTCGATTACCCAGGGCAGGAATATTATTATGCCGAATGCCTCGGCATTGCCCATTATCATTATGACAGCCAGGCCCGCGCCCGCGGCATACGTGAAGCTGTCCCCGGGGATTATCCTCGCCTTGTATTTGTTGTAGGGGAAGAACGCGAGTACCGCGGAGAACAGCATTGCGGCCAGGAACGCACCCATGTATGCGCTTGTCCCGGTCCCGAAGATTATTTCGTAAAGCAATAGGCCTCCGCTCGCAACAAGTATCATTGCTGGCTGCAGCCCGTCGAATCCGCCCAGAATATTCACCGCGTTGGGTATGAAGACCACCGCGAGAGGTATTAGCAGCAGCGGATAAACAAGTCCGAAGTTGACTATGCCGAGGAACGGAACCGTTATCGTGCTCGTGCCTGCGCTTATTGCTATGAGCGGCAGCGCACCGACGAGCGTGAGTATCGGCTTCTGCCACTGCTTGAGCCCCTGTCGTATATCCTTCATGTCCGTTGACATGACCTTCTCGGTCTTGACGTTTATGTCGTCAATGAAGCCCACGAACGTAACCAGGGACACTGACAGCGCAACGGCCATCAGCGCGGTTATGTCAAGTACAGGGTTGAATATGAACGTTGTCCCGAATATGTAAAGCAGTATGCCGAACACCATCCCGAACGCAACCCCTATGCCGCCGCTGCTTGCCAGGCGCACTGGCTTGGCCTTGTTTATGTCCTCGGCGATTATTCCCGCGCCGAAAAGATAGCTTATCAGGAACCTTGTGCTGTAGAACGTTGTGACGAATACAACGATGGCCGGTATTATTATGGTGGCGAACGTCGAGTACATGATAAGAGAAGGATTTGAAAGCCTATAAACCTTTCTTTGGTTTCTGTCATGCCGAGAGAAGCACGATTCCGAGGGTTACAGGAGCGATGCCCAACCCATTAGGGACTATGCCGAAGAGTATCCCAACCAGTTAGTCTGTGGCAGCACCGACACAGGATGCGCATGCAAGCAATATATAGTTAGCAGTGCGATAGATACCGCATGTCGATCATTGGTTTTCTTCTTTATTTCTGCATAGGGCTCTCAGCTCTCGCGTTCACGGCCCTTCTTGTCATAGACGCCATTGGAATGTTCTCGAAGAAGGAGTATCAAAGGCATGGAAGACCTTACCGGGGCAGAGTGCTAGTGATTGTGCCGTGCAGGGGCACGGACCTGACCCTTGAGCAGAACCTGCGCTCGCTCAGCAGGCAGGACTACCATAGTTACAGGCTCGTGGCGGTGGTAGACGACAAGAGCGACGCGGCACTCAGGACCATAAAGAAGCTGCGCATCGACTGCATATTCTCTTCGAAGAAACCCGGCAACTGCAGCGGCAAGGTCCGTGCCATAAGCACCGCGCTGGAGCGCTTCAGAGACTATGACGCGTACGCGATTGCGGATTCGGACATCTGCGTGGAGAAGGGATGGCTTGCGGCGCTAGCTGCGCCACTGTCAGAAAGAAAAGTAGGCCTTTCCACCATGTACCCGTACTTCAATCCCGTGCGCGGCTTCTGGTCAAAGGTGAAGATGGCATGGGGTTTCGTTGGTGACAGCCTCCTCGAACGCGAGTCGTCGCGCTTTGGATGGGGCGGCTCGCTGGCGTTCAGGAAGGGCCTGATGGACAGGAAGGCCATGGAGTTCTTCAGGAATTCCGTATACTCTGTATCCGACGACATATGCCTGACGAAGATAACCAAATCAAAGGGCCTTGGGATAGCGTACGTTGCTGAGCCGAAGCCCGTCGTGAACTGCAACGAGAGCTTCGGGAGTTTCAGCGAGTGGGCAAACAGGCAGACCGCGCTGACCCTATTGGGCTACAGGAGGAACCTCTACGTCGGCCTGGTGTACTACTCGATGGAGGCGCTGGCCATAGCATCTGGGGCGCTGCTCTCGATATTCCTGTCACCTTGGTTCCTCCTCTTCTTCCTGCATTACGCAAGGAACGTGATCATAAACTACAGGAGAGCCGGAAGGCCCTATCCGGAGATACCGCTCATAGTTCTCGTGCTCCCGTTCATATACGACATAAACCTGCTCATTGCAAGCAGAATGAGGGGGATAACATGGCGGGGCAGAAGATACAGCCTGTCTGCGCAATAGGATTTATACGGCTTCCGTGAGCATATTATAGCAGTGGTGCTGTGGACAACAAGAACTTTGTGGTAGTGACTACGAACTACGTTCCGGGAAGCAGGATAACGGATGTCGTCGGGCCTGTATTCGGCATAATCGTCAGGAGCAGGGGGCTTGGCGGCAACATTGTCGCAGGGCTAAGGGGCCTTGTCGGCGGGGAGATAGACGAGTACACGCAGATGCTTACGGAGGCAAGGGAGCACGCGATACAGCGCATGATAGCCGAAGCACAGAAGTCCGGAGCCAATGCCGTGGTGGACATGAGGTTCGACTCCGCGGACATAGGGCAGGTCATGACCGAGGTCGTCGCATATGGGACGGGCGTTGTCGTGGAGAAGGACAGCTCGAAGGCCGGAGCGGTCTCGTTGAGGTGATATGGTGGCGGAGAGGCTGGGAATAAAGAAGTCAGACCTGAGGGAGAATGAGCCGATAAAGGTGAGCGCCGCAGGCAAGGACTTCGTCATAATACTGCACAACGGCAGGGTAAATGCGCTGGACGAGCAGTGCACCCACGAGCAGGGACCGCTTGCCGAGGGCAGCATCGACGGCAACGAGCTTATATGCCCGTGGCACAGCGGCGCATTCGAAATCGAGACGGGGAAGGCGAGCGAGAACACGCCCTGGGTCACGGACACGAAGCACTATGCCGTAGAGGAAGACCCGTCGGGGGAGCTGCTCATCGCGTTATAGGGCCCTGCCGCTCGCCGATGGCGCCAGTGGCCAGAAACCTGGAGATCTCAGCGAGGTTGTCCTCGGCCTTAGAGACGTTTATGAAGTTGGATATCAGCGATCGGTACATGCTCCAGTTGTACCTCTTGTCCATTAGCAGTATGAATGCCCTATCTGACTCGCTGCGGATCGCCCTGCCGGATGCCTGCGCCGCGCGTATCACTCCCGGAATCAGATAGGCGTACTCGCTTCCCTTTCCGCTGAATAGCCTGTTCATGTACGCAATCCTCGAATTGAGCTCCAGGTTCGGGCGCTCGAGCGGAATGCCGACGATGATTATGCCTTTTATGACGTTGTTCGCATAGTCGATGCCCTCGCTGAAGGAGCCCCCCATCACTGCGAACAGCAGCGAGTCATCTGCATCCTTGAACTCGCGTATCATGCTGTCGACTGCGGACGTGCGCATGTCCCTGCGCTGTATGTGCTCCACCTGCCTCTCCATGTGCCTGTACACGGCGTCGAGCACGTCGAAGCTGGGGAAGAAGACTGCGACGTTGCCCCTCACCCTTCCCTTGACGAGGCCTATCTTCTTCGCTATCCTCTTGTAATTGTCAACTGATCTGTCCTCGTATTTCGTAGACGTCTCGGCGTCGACAAGGCAAAGCCTGTTGTGCTTCGGGAAATGGGAGGAGTAGTTTGCGGTGTCTGCCCCGGGAAGCCCGAAGAGCTCGCGGTACATTCCCAATGGAAGGAGGGTTCCGCTCATGAATATGTTCGAGTATGCCTCCTTGAGGGCTTCAAGAGGCTCCTTCGGGTAAAGGGAGATTATCGAGAGCCTTACGTCCCTGCCCTTTCTCGACACTATCCGTGCGCATGAGTCGTCGGACTCGTAAAGCGTGGAGAGGAACCTCGATATGTGCGACAGGGAGCTGCGCCTCGATTCTGTCTTCGTTATGTATTCAAGGCCGGTCTTCTCGAGCTGCTCGACTATCTCTGCGACTCCGGCGGGCATGAAACCGTCTATGTCGGTCTTCTCGAAATAGGCCTCGCCTGAGGGAGCCTTGCCAAGCCTCCTCTCGGCTATGCTCTCCAGAACGAAGTCAAGATACGTAATGTCAAGTTCGCTATCCATCTCTGACAGCTCCTTCTTCGCGTTTGCGATTGAATAGGAGCTGAGGTTCGCGCTCAGGTACGAGCTTGCCGCGTTTATAATGTTATGCGCCTCATCCCAGATTATTATCGAGTTCTCCATCCTCGCGGAGATCCTCTTGAAGAACGCGGCGCGCGTGTAGGGGTTCAGGACATGCGAATAGTCGGCTATTATGAAGCTCGATTCCTTTGCTAGGTCAGATGCCGCTTCATATGCGCATATGCCTTTGTCGAAGCACGAGTCGAAGAACCGGTTGTGGCCCTGATACGCATCGTTCTTCACCCTTGCTGCTGCTCCCTTCTCCTTTGCCCGTGTGTAGTATGGACACCTCTTCGCCTTGACGAGGTTCTCGCAGCTCCTGTAGAAGGACTCGCCCTCTATGTAGTTTACCTTGGTGTTGACGCAGAGGTTGCGCTTGCCCACCATGTCCAGATAGCCTATGTCGAGCGCGAACTTTTCCCTTATCCCGCTGAGCGACTCCACTGCTATCTTGTGCTGCGATATCTTTGGCGTGAGGAAAAAGACCTTTAGCCCCTCCTTCATCGCGAACTCTAAAGTGGACGAGATGGCCGCATCGGTTTTGCCTATGCCGGTGGGCGCATTTATGAGCAGGCTCCGCCTGCCCTCCAGCGCGCCGCGTATGTCTGACATCATGCGGTCCTGGTTGGGCCTTGCATTGTCGAATCTGAAGAGGTGCGGCAGGCTCACACCCCGTTCTCCTTCATGAAGCGTATGTTTATCCTCGCTATCTCGTTGGCCTGCTGCAGCGCCCTTGTGATGTCGCCGCGCCTGTTTTGTTTCTTTGCGAAGAAGGAATTTATTTCCCCGAGGGTTTTCTCATCGGTGACCGTGCCGAGGTTGTCTATGAAGTATGAAAGCATGTGCGTGCCGCTTGGATATCTGGACATAAGGGCCTTCCAGTTCTTTTTGGTCCATCCCCAGATCAGCTTCCTGCCTGCGGGCCTTGACGACACTATCGCAGGTATGGATATCCCATCCTGGTACCTCACGTTGCCTGACATAGAGAACTCGAGAGCGCGCCTCGCGAGTATCGCGTCGTTGAACATTCCTATCGACTGCAGGCACCTTATCTTCTCCTCGGGCACGTCCTCTCCCTTGTACTTCTCGACAAGGGCGTCGAACGTGTCCTTGCCCCCGTAGAATGCCGTTATGCCGTATACGGCTGAGCGCAGGTTGGGGTCTATGCCGCGCTTGCCCTCTATAGATATCTTGAACAGCTTGCCTGCCTTGTGTATTGTTGCGGCATCGCCTGCGAATCCTGCCGCAGAGATGGCTGCCGACCTGAGCTTCGTCGTTATGGTGCCCTCGTTCTGCGAACGTATCCAGCCCACCTGCTTGAGAAGCTCGACTCCATACTCCTTGAGCAGCGCGCGTATGTCATCCCTCACGTCACTCTTCGAGGAGTACGCGAGGCTGTACAGGCCGCTGAGATGCTGCAGCACGCTTATGTTTAGTGGATATTTGGACGCGAAACAATAATTGCCGACGAACTCAAGATACTCGCGCAGCGAGAACTTGCAGGCCTTGACGAATGCGTAGAGGTCGTTCTCTATTCCCCATGAGTCTATGCTGCCGAGCTCGTTCTCCTTTATTGCGTTGCCGAGCTCCTCGAGCTTTGCCTCGGAATACAGTGTCCTGAAGAATCCCTTCTGGTTGAGATTGAGCTTTATCAGGGGCTCCTTGGCGTTGATCACTGCCGTTGAAGAGGACATCAGGAACTTCTTCCCGGCACGGTCCTTCGGGGAAAGTGAGTAGTGGACGGGTATCGGCCAAAGGTCGCCTGCCGGCTTAGGGTCCATGAGAGTGAACTTCCTCTGCTGCAGGTGCGTCTTCCCGGACTTGTCCTTTACTGTTATGTAGGGGTAGCCCTTCTTGTTTATCCACGTGTCTGCGAGGCGCTTTATCTCTGGGCCGCGGCTGCTGCCCACGGCCTTTCCGAGAGCATTCCATAAATCGGCGGCCTCGGCATTCGAGTATGCCCTGTTCTTTAGGTGTATGTGCAGGCCCTTCTGGAACGCCTCCTTGCCCACGTAGTCCTCAAGCATGTTGAGCACGCTGCCGCCCTTCTGGTAGCTTATCTCGTCGAATATCTGGTCTACGTCGCTGGGCTTGCCCACCGGCACGTGTATGGGGTGCGTTGAAAGGAGCTGGTCCACGGAGAACGCGATTCCCACCTCGTCTGCTATGTATGCTGTTCCCATGTTCCATTCCGGAAACACTGCATCCATGGCCTTGTAGCTCATGAATGTCGCGAAACTCTCGTTGAGCCAGAGGTCGTCCCACCACTTCATCGTCACAAGGTCCCCAAACCACTGATGCGTGAACTCGTGCGCCACGAACTCGGCTATTCTCTGCCTTGCCGCCACGGAGGCGTTGTCCTCCGCGAGAAGCGCGGTCTCCCTGAAGGTTATGGCACCCCAGTTCTCCATGGCGCCCGCTGCAAAATCTGGTATGGCTATCAGATCCATCTTTGGCAGGGGGTACTTTATCCCAAAATAGTGCTCGTAGAACCTCATGAACTTCTTCGCGAACGACAGCGCGTGGTTTGCCAGCCGCTTCTTTCCGGGGGTCGTCATAACGCTTATCTTGAGCTTGCCCAGCCTGTCGCTGACTACGTCGTAGTTGCCTACGCCGAGGTACAGGAGGTATGAAGACATCTTGGGCGTCGTGTGGAACGTCACAAGTTTCCTGCCTTCCTTGATCGATTCTTTTTTCGCTGGCATGTTTGATATGCACTGCAGGTCCTTGTCCACCAGCATCGATACGTCGTATACGGCCTTCATCCCGGGCTCGTCGAAGCAGGGGAATGCATTGCGCGCGTTGGCCGCCTCGAACTGCGTGGTGAGTATCCATTTCTCCTTTCCGTTTTCCATGTAACGGCTGCGGTACAGCCCGGCCATGTTGTCGGTGCATTTGCCTGAGAACTCGATTGTCAGCTTCGCGGCCCCGGATACCCTCCTCTGAAGCTGCAGAGTTAACGTTTCCTTCGCGGGGTTTGCCTTCGCCCTTGCCTTCTGGACCGATCCCTTGCATTCCACTGAAGCGGAATCGATTGAGAGGCCGACAGCATTAAGCGTTATCGTAGTTGTTGGCTTTTTTACAGTAACATGGATGGTTTCCTTCCCCTTGAAATCGAATGTCTTGAGGTCCGGCTGAAAAAGAAGCTCGTATCTCGATGGCAGCACGTTGTCACCGAGCGATTCGTGATTGTACTTCATGAGTTATTTATTGCACTTTGTTTTTAAAGACCTTTCGTTTGCGCGTTCCAGATTCGAATGCGCTTTCAGCCGATTCCGGCACGCAGAAAGGCCATTATCTCGGCGCTGTGGCCCTTCGGCTTTACCTTTTCGTATACCTTGACAACGTTGCCCTTCCCGTCGATCACGTAAGTGTTGCGCAGCGTTCCGACCCCGAATATACCCCTGTCGCCGTATGCGCCGTATTCTTTTATCACCTTGCTGTCAGGATCGGAGAGCAGCAGAATGCTGAGCCCGTACTTCCCGCAGAACTTTCCGTGCGACTTGAGGTCGTCCTTGCTTACGCCCACAACCTCGGCGCCGAGGCCGCGTATTTCGGAAAGGCCCTCGCTGAACTCCTTCGCCTCGATGGTGCAGCCTGGCGTGTCGTCTTTGGGGTAGAAATAAAGCACAAGGTACCTGCCCTTGAAGTCTGAAAGCCTGTGCGTCTTCCCGTCAGAGCCCTCGAGCGAGAAGTCCGGGGCCTTGGATCCGATATCGACCACATAATCACCTTTTGCTATATAACGGTATATCGCATCACAGTTAAATAAGTTTCTCGCCAAATACTGTAACAAGAATAAACGTGCTTTTATGGCGCTTTTTGGCTTTCTGAGGAAGAGGAGCGGTGCGGAGCACGGCACAGAGGGCAAGAAGTCCACGTACATAACCAGCATAAATATAAGGCTTGGAGGTGACGTCCACAGCCTCGGGGGCAGGGAGGTGGGCGAGACATTCGACATTGACATACCCTTCAAGAACAAGATGGGGAGCGGCCTTCTTCCTGAGAACCTGAAGGGCCCTGATGTAACTATAAGCAGCATAACAGTCGACAAGCCGTTCGAGCTCATTGCTATAAACCCCGGGCTTCCTGCAGAGGTGCCCTACATGTCCGAAAGCAGGTTTGCACTGAGGATAAAGTCCCCGGGAGGCAGCTATAACGGGCCCTTGATGGTAAGGTTCGAGACCGGAAGCACTGACAACATAGACGTGAGCATAGCAAGGATTATGCTCTCCAAGGGCGCGAAGAGGGTAGAGCTCGAGAGCTCTGCGTCCAGCATGAACATAAAGAAGGGCCAGGTATTCAGGAGGGACATACAACTGTACAAGGTCCTGAGCCTCGGCGACAGGATCAATAACATAGAGGTGAGCAGACCGTTTGCCCTCGTATCCACTGATCCTGCGCTTCCGCTATCGATTGACGTGAAGGACAGCTACATATTAAAGATGTTCATAAAGTGCCCGGATTTCAGCTACGCAGGAGAGCTTGAGATAGCGTTCAGATAGAGCGCGCCCACAGCTTCAGGAAATCCTCCCTGAGCTGGTCTATGACCTCCGGATTGTTTATGACCTCGATATGCTCCACGTTCCTGTGCATGCCGCTGTATGTGAGGTTGGCAGATCCCTGTATCGCCTGGCGTTCGGAGAGGTACAGCTTCATGTGAACGAAGCCCTCGGGCCTTCTTACATCGACATTTGGCTTCCCTCCCAGAAGGAAGAATGCGAGCACCGATATCAGGAATGCACTCGCCAGTATGTTCACCGGCGTGAGTACGCCGGCGTAGTATTCGGAGAGGCATAGAACCGCAAGTATGACTGCCATGGCCGCGAATGCGAGGGGATGAGGGCGCCTGCCAAGGGCCTTCTGCGCTGATCTGTCGATAGAGGAGGAGAGCAGCAGGATCTTCTTGTGCCTGGAGTTCCTGCGGAGGAACTCGGCATAGTATTTGTCAACAAATGGCGAGACCATCATCAGCTCTCCGGATGACTTTATGAGCCTGTCGACGTATTTATAGCAGTCGCTGCCAGTATGGTGCAGTGACTCCCTCGAATCATCGCGGCTCCAGAAGGACATGGAGGAATATCGCAGATTACATATAAAATCCAGTGCTTCGGATCAGATGCCTACCGCTCCGACAAAGTGGCCTATGAGATAGCCGACTACGCCAGCAGTAAGGCCTATGAGAAGCATCTGCAGGCCGCTGCGCCAGAGGGACCCTATGGTGTACTTCGCCTCGTAGTAGCCCATCATGAACAGGAATATGCCGCTCACGGCTATAGAGACAAGGGCACCGAGGATTATGTCCCTTGTGAAGAATGCGAAGGGCACTACCGGTATTATTGAGCCAAGTACTGTTGCGGAGAAAACAACCAGGAAGCTGCGGAATGGCTGCGACTTGCTGACAGGGGAAAGCGAGAGCTCGAAGGACATCATTATCTCGAGCATGGCCTTTGGATTCGCTATTATGTTCTTCGTCATCTGCTTCAGCGCACCGCCCCTGTATCCCCAGCGCTTGAGTATGGTCTCTATCTCCTTCTCCTCGGTCTTCGGTACGTCGCGCATCTCGCGCTTTTCGCGCTCCTCCTCGCTCAGGTAATATTTCCTCCGGGAGAGCGTAGACGTGTATGCTACAGCGCCCATCGACACTGCCTCTGCGCCAAGCGCCGCGAGTGCCGCGACGAATATTATGCGAACGTCGCTGGTAGCCGCGGAGACTCCGAGTATTATGCCCAGGACGTTTACAAGGCCGTCCTGGCTGCCCAGTATGAAATCCGAAAGGAATCCTCCGCGCTTGTGCTGCTCCCTGTGCGCGTTCCTTAGCCCGAACCCCGTCAATCGTTCACCTGCGTTAACACGATACGCAGGAAAGGTATTTATTCAGCGCCTTCCTGCGCCAGTGACTCACTGCATTGAGCCCTGCTCCTTCGTGTAGAGTATTATGTTCTCGTGCTTTCTCGACATCGGGTTTGACCTGAGGCCGTATATCGCGCGTATGCCCTTCTGCAGGGCAAGCTCCACAAGCCTCTGCGTTATCACTCCGTCGAGAACCACGCCGTAGACGTTGCTTGAGCCCTGTATCGATGGGAGGAGGTCGCGTATCGGGATCTCCTTGACTACGCTGCCGCTGTTGTCGTAAAGCCTGCTGCGCAGCGTCCCTGACAGTGCGTCAAGGCCGCTCGCGAGCTCGGAAAGCACCGCGCTCTCTATGGCAGGGCGCTGCTGTACCTGTGCCGGCTCGTCCCGGGCAGGCCCGGACTCGATTGTTTGTATAGCGTCATCGTCGCTGTCTATGCCCCTTGGAGCGTCATTGGCGGCTTCCGTAGGTCCGCGCTCTGCGCGAACATCCTGGTGGATGGTTTCATTGGGCGCTTGCGGGGCTTGTTGCTGCCGTTGCTCCCTTGGCTCTCTCGAATATCTTGATTCACCACCCTGCTGCGGACCGTTTGACCTTCCCCGGAAGTTCGGCCGGTACTGATCAAGGGGAACCTTTGTGCGCATGGCCTTTATTATCTCCTTACGCGTGAGGTCCTCCACTTCCTTGCCGTCGGGAGCCCTTGCGACGAAATCAACGTCGCACACGCTCGTGAGGTTGCGCAGTATCATGTCGCCGCCGCGGTCTCCGTCAAGGAATACCGTGACCTCCTTTTCCCTGCAGAGGCCTATTATGCTCTTCGGGATTGCTGTTGCGCCACCGACTGCGATGACGCTTGCAACGTCGTTCTTGAGCAGGTTGAGGACGTCTGCACGGCCCTCTACAACCACGACCTCGGGGCTTCTTCCGACCTCTGGCCCGGCAGGCAGCTTCTCTGGGCCGTAGGAGGTTATCTCGCTTGTCCTCACCTCTGACTGCACTATCTCGGAGAGCTCCTTGCTGTCAGGAAGCTCTGTGTTCAATAGCAGCTTGACAAGGTCCTTTGCGCGCATAAGTATCTTGCGCCGCTTCTCCGACCTTGTGTCCTCCACCTTCTCGACATTGAACTGCGCCTCGTACGGGCCGACCCGGTCTACGGATTCCACGGCCGCGGCGAGGATGCACGTTTCTATCCTGTCGAGCGAGGCAGGCAGCATGAGCCTTCCCACGCTCCTGTTGTTCGACTGCGACAGGTCTATTTCTATGCGGCCTATCTTGCCGCCCTTTTGCAGCTCGCGCAGGTCCAGCTCATCGCCGAGAAGCCCCTCGGTCTGCCCGAAGACAGCGCCGATTATGTCAGGCTTGTCGACTACGCCGTTTATGGAGAACTTCGCCTCCACCATGTACTTTACTATGTCCAAATAAGTTTTCGCCATTCAATTCACCAATTCTTTTTGTTTTTTCCTTTGACTTTTCCCCTATCTCAAATGCCTGTGTAATGGGTTGAAGCATGTCCTGGACGTGGACTGTGTTGATCATGCGCAGGAGCCTGATCCCTGTCCTCTCGTCCACCGAGCGGCCTTTCTCATAGAAAAGCGCGCCCAGCCTCTCTGCCTTTTCAGCGCCGCGCCTGTCATCATCCATGAACAGGATAACATGCTCCGGCAAAGGAAGCCCGGACCGCATTGCCTTTTCATAGGTGTGTGCGCGCACACGCAGCCGTTCAAGAGCCGCAACGTCATGCCTTCCTTCTACGACGACGTAGGAGCTTCGCATGTCTGAGAGCATCGACTCTAGGGCCCTCTTTCTGACCTCGACCTTGTTGTGCTTCAATTCAACCACAGGAAAAGCTGCGACGGAGTGCTTCGAAGCACACGCTCATGGATTGGGGCAGTGCGCCCCGAGATACCGCCATGAACATGAATGTGCAATGTCATATATACACTCGTAAATGCAGCTTGATATGTAGATATGGAAGGGTAAGTTTATATGCCTTGCGTAGCAATTCGATGCAGCCGCCAGCATCATGCTACTTTCGCCTTTTGTTCGCCCTTATGAGGGCGGTGCTCCTTTTCAGTTCCAGAAGGGCAGGGCTGTGTCTAATTCTGTTTTCACTCATTCCGTCCCTTACCAGCGACTTGAAATTTTCGCGGATGGTTTCGGGGTTTTGTCCGAGGAGTGCTGCCTGTTGCGCTATCTTCTTTGGGGTGAGGTGCATCTCGTCTCTGAGGAATATGCCGTTGCTTCGGATGGTTTCGGGGTTTTGTCCGAGGAGTGCTGCTCTGCTTGCGATCTTCTCTGGTGTGAGGCGCATCTCGTCTCTGAGGAATGCGCCGTTTGCGCGTATTGATTCTGGGTTTTTTCCGAGGAGTGATGCGTTGGTTGCGATCCTCTCTGGTGTGAGGCGCATCTCGTCTCTGAGGAATATGCCGTTGCTTCGGATGGTTTCGGGGTTTTGTCCGAGGAGTTGTGCTTGACTTGCGATTTTCTCTGGGGCGAGGTGCATCTCGTCTCTGAGGAATATGCCGTTGCTTCGGATGGTTTCGGGTTTTCTTCCAAGGAGTTGTGCTTGACTTGCGATTTTCTCTGGGGTGAGGTGCATCTCGCCTATTAAGAACTCATGGTTTTTCCTTAGTTTACCTGCATCGAATGCCAGTAATGCAGAGTTTACAGCTATCTTGTGCTTTGATACACCTATGCCTGTCAGATACCCGTAACTCTCGCGTATTGACTCAGGGGTAGCTTTTTTGCTTTTACATGCCCATCGCAGGCCGAATTTGCGCGGTCTTTCAGGGTGCAGAAGTTCCCTTATCAAAGCTGCCTTTTCCAGCTGCTCTGGAGTGTAATCTACCATTGAAATCCATGATTAATGTGAATTTTGTGATATAAATGCGTTATGGTGTGTGGTTTTATACCTTTCCTGAGATTTATGTTGGGCGATTGTCTGCACAGGTACATGAAAGGGGCGCGAAGCGAGAGGGAGCTTCTTAACAGGCTCTACGAGAACGGGTGGTCTGTACTCAGGTCAGCGGGCTCGGGGGTAAATGCCCTTGGACCAGACATAATAGCGGTGAAGGACAGGCTAATGCTCGCGTTCGAGTGCAAGGCCTGGGAGAAGAACAGGCTCAGCATAGATCCCGATGCGTATGAGAAGCTGCGCGAGTGGCACGACAACACCAAGTTTCCGACTTACGTGGCCTGGCGGATGAACGGGAAGGGCTGGTTCTTCGTAACGCTCGACGAGCTTAAGCACGGTGACAAGGACCACAGCATAACGAAACTCAGAACGCTTGAGATAAACAGGCTGTTCGAGGCGGTGGTGCATGCCCCATCTCTGCCGTAGGCATCCGCGCATATAGCACTTCATGGCGGACCCATGCGCTTCTTCTTCCTACTTTCGACATCTTTTATTGCCCGTTGTGGCTACTGCACATATCACGTCATCTCTGGCATTACGAAGTCGCGCACGCGCCATTGTCCCAAATTTCTCATCGTAGTTCCGCAGATACATGTCCAACTTCTTTTTGTCTATCTTCCTTGACATGTTTGCATAAACCTCCTTGCCGAAAATGGTGTGGAAGTACACCGAGTCTATGAACGTCTTTTCGATGTCTGCGATGGGCATGTAAAAGCCATCTTTGTAATGCACCATGGAGTATCCGAAGAACTTGTCTTTTTGTATCCTTCTTACGTCAACATTTCTCCCGAGAATCTCCCTTTGGCCGCTTCGTACTGTTTTTGTGGTTATAATGCTTATGGGCGTCATGTAATCCCATAGATTATGGTATGTTAGCGCGGTTTCGAGCCCGAAGTAAAACGGCGAAAACGCAAAGCTTGCTATGGTGGGGTCGTCGTAAAGAGTGTAGTATCCTTTTTTGACGCCGAATGCCCTGCTGCTCCTTATCAGATTGTGTATGAATATCATGTAATAGCCACTGCTCGCCCCGTTTTTTCGCAAGAACAGCCTTGCGTCGTTTGCGGTAAATGCTGGGAATCCGCGAAAATACTCCAGGAACGGCTTTACGTACTTCATGCAGACCATCTCCTTATGAACTCTGACATCTTTTCGAAAGTGGGTGCGGTGCCTGCGTATATTATTCTCCTGAATTCCTGGTAGCTCTGAAAGCCTTCATCAGGCTCAGGCATGCTCCGAGAGAAACTCGACAGTGCGTCTTTTATTTTGGCGGGCTCCTTTACACTGTTCAGCAGTATAGTGATATCGTACAGGTCCTTGTAAGCCTTCCTATCGTTATACGCGGATATCTTCTCCAGGATGATGTCCTCCGGAGAAAGTGCAAGTATGTTGACCTTTGAGCCGTCGATGCGCTCATATGGGACAAGTATCGCCTTCTTCTCGACGTTGTTGGGCTCTAGTTTTATCTCGGTATCGCCCCTTCTGACATGTATGAAGGTAATGTTCTTCTCCCTGAACTTCGGGACATCTATGCCTATTCTTCCCGCAGCCCCTAGGAACTTCTCCTTGAAATCCACTGCCCATATGTATACGTCGATGTCTTTTGAGAATCTCTTGCCTTTGTAGCAGCGCCACACCGTTGTCCCGCCATGCAGCGCGAACTTATCTGTAATGTTGACTAGGATGTCAATTACATCGTCTTCTAGCCTTGCGGTTTCAATCTCGTTCCTCCTTTTCAGGAGGTTCACTATCGGAAGCTCAATATAAACACCTTGATTATATTATTTTATAAGCACGGTTATTTATATGTTTGCAAAGGGAAGGTTTTGTAAATTACCACTATTATATTATTTTATAATTATGGTGTTTGTGACCTCGTCTAGCTGCTGTGCAGGATACTGACGTGCAAGGCGATTATTGAGGCAAGGGCTGATCCGTTTCCTGCACTGGCGAAGGGACAGGATCGGCGGCGCGCCCGCTCTTCCCGGCGTCTGCCGCAGAAGTGGGCTCCTGCATTCCGAGCCTGCCCCCGTTCTCCCTGAGCCATCTCCTGCGGAGCTTGTGGTCTGGCACTGCTTTCTCGACGAGCCCCCAGAACCTTCGCGAGTGATTGTGCACCTTGAGGTGCGAGAGCTCGTGCGCGATTACGTAATCTAGTAGATAGTCCGCTAAAAAGCTTTAAATATATGTAGGTTGTATTCCTACCATGTCAAGGCCGCCTGTTCTTATAGTCTTATCCAAACAGGAACGAGACTTGTTAGAAGAGAACATACAACCCAA
>JAKAVL010000049.1 GCA_021817305.1 Microcaldota archaeon
CCGTCAAGAAGATCTAGAAGGAAAAGCGTATATTTATTGCAGGATTAGACTCAGCACCCCCGACGAGGTCGGGGGAAAGCTACCGGTATTCTTTTGCCGCTTCAAGTTCCTTTTTCTCCTTTGCTGTTATCTCTTCAGTCGGCAGAAGGCGTGACTTTAGTTTCATGAGCTTTATCTCCATAGTGTCCAGCTGCTTCATTATAGCCCTCACTTCTGTCCTGCTTACCGTAGTAGTTGGATTTGCCATGTAATCTCCCTTCCGTCCCTCATATTGTTCTGTACTTTGTCCTTTTTATATCTTGTTATTCGTGCGTCAGTATGTCCTCCTTCGAAACAGAACCCTAATCCAAAGCAGCGGTTGCCTCCAATCACCGCGCTTGCCTCCAAAAAAGAAGACGCATTTGCGGCAGCAGTGCTCCGGGCCCATAATACTCAACGTCAGAATCTCCTCCGCATACGCTTCAGGGCCATGGTGACTGGCGAGAAGGCGTTGCCCAGTGCCTTCTGTATATGTTCTTTCTGTGGCCCAGTGAACCGAAACGCCGCACTTGCCTACAAAAAAGAACGCGCGTCTACGACGGAAATTTCCGAGCCTATTTCCTTCATGTCTTCGGTTACTTGCTTAGGTTTCCTGTTGTCCTCGCAAAACCGAACCTAAACCTAAGCATCGCGAAAGCATTAATAAGTTTGCAGGAGTACTCTAATTGTGGTGGGATGGCGTCTTTAGCGGCGTATGGAATTGTAGTTATTGCTGTTGTTGTCGTGGTCGCGCTTGCGGCCTGGGCCGTTGTAGGCGCAGGCCCTTCGTCTGGAATGAGGACGCTTGCTGTGCAGCTGACGGATCCGCCGCACGTACCCCAGGGAACGCAGGCGCTTCTCGTGACGTATTCGTCGGTCGATGTGCATGTGTCCGGAGTCAATCAATCAGGATGGGTTGTTGCACAAGGGTCGGGCACCGTAAACCTTACTGCCTTGGTCAATGCATCAGAGACCATAGCGACCGCACAGGTTGAGACAAATGCCACGGTGAACATGGTTCGCTTCAATGTGACCAGTGCGCAGATAATAGTAAACGGTACATCATATGCCGTTTCCATGCCGAACAACCAGGTTACCGTTGCGGTGACGGGAAACCAGAGGATAAGCTCTAACTCGGCCTCTTCGGTGGTGGTGAGCATATCCCCTACGGTAAACTACAACAGCGGCACAGGAACCTACATCATGGCGCCTGCGGCAAGGGCTATAGTCGTCAGCGCAAATTCCAGCGTTGAGGTAGGCACCAATGTGGGAAGCACTGTTTCGCTTGGCTCTGGACTTAGGCTCAGGCTGGGGCTTGGCCTTGGCGGCACGGGCAACAGCAGCACAGGGGGCGGCGGCTCAAACATGACAGGCAACGGCACGTCAACAGCCTCAGGCGAGGAAGCCATTGCGTCGGTTGGCACGAGGATAAGCAACTTCCTCGTGCAGGGCGTGAGCTACAACAACATGGAGGTCAGCGGGCTTATGTATACTCTGTACCCTGTGGCAACGATTGTAGGGGCTGCAACTACTCTGCGCATTAATGGAACTATAGGATATGCATGTGACAACAGCGAGTATGTGCTTACTGCCATAAATTCGAATGGCACGGCAACGTTCGCGAAGATGCAAAGCAACAGCACCGTAGGCGGATGCCCGGTATGACAAAGCTGCAGACAGGCAAAGGCACATAAATCCTGACGTGCACGTATATACGATTGCATGAGACTCTCCGGGAAGAATATTCTGGTTGTCGGGGTGGGGCCTGGGCTCGGAACCGCTACAGCTTACATGCTCCTGAAGGATGGCGCGAATGTGGCGGCTGTTGCACGGAAGGAGGAGCACCTTGAGAAGGTCAAGGAAACGCTGTCAGAACCGGCCAACCTTCTCTGCATAGCCGCTGATGCATCAAGCATGGAGGGGGCGCAGAAGATCACAAAGGCAGTTGCAGAGAAGTTCGATGGCGTGGACGGAATTGCCCTGCTTGCAGGGAGCTACGCGAAGAGCCCTATGGGCTCCATGACAGAGGATACTGTCGATGCCATGGTAAGCGCCAACCTCAAGGCGCCGCTCTATGTGCTCAACTCAATTCTTCCTCTACTGAAAGGCAACTCTTCTGTTGTCATGGTCTCCTCAGTATTCGGCACCTACAAGATATCGTCTGGAAATGTGGCGTACGCGGCGGTTAAGGCAGGCGTGGCGAAGGCGACAGAGAGCCTTGCGCACGAGCTTGTGGGAAAAGGCATTCGCGTGAATGCTGTCGCGCCAAACTCGATGGACCCTGGTTTCGAGCCAGGAAGGGAGTGGCGCTCCAGGAGGAAACTCGGAGACCCTACATGCCCGCCGGAGGACGTCGCAAGCGTGATAGCCTGGCTGATGACCGAAGAGGCAAGCTGGGTCAGCGGCGCCGTTATACCTGTCGACGGCGGGGCGAAGAAGTAGATCTGGCTTTCGCCTTTCCGAAGAAATTCTCTATCTGTCTTTTCGTGAATACTCCCTGCCTGATGACGCGCATTGCCTTCATGTCTATTATAGTTGAAGGCATACCGTTTCCTGCCCTTCCGGCATCTAGTATCAATGAAACTTTGCCATTGAAGTAGCGCCTTGCCTCTGCGCCGGACCTCGCGGGCCTGAGCCCTGATGGATTTGCGCTTGGCGCCACTATCGGGACCTTTGACGCCCGTATCAGGGCAAGCGTTATGCTGCTCCTCGGGATTCTTACCGCTACAGTGCCATCATCGGACTTAACTATCCTAGGCACCGACTGTCGCGCACGGAGTACTACAGTTAGCGGAGCCGGCCACACCCTTCCGAGCACCTTGCCGTACTTCCTTGGTACATGTGCGATGCTCCGGACCATTTCCATGTCTGAAGCGAGGACTATGAGGGCCTTGTGCCTCGGCCTGCCCTTTATCCTGTATACGTCTGCGCATGCCTTCGCGTCCATTGCGTTTGCGCCGATGCCGTAGACGGTCTCCGTAGGAAATACGACGACGTTTCCAGATTTGATCTCACTGGCCGCTACGCCTACAGCAGGACTTCTTGCACTGCGTATCCTAATGACTCTTGTGAGCACGCTCAGCCCTTTACAAGCCTCTTCGACAGTATCTGCGAGGCTATCTCAGAGGGGTTCATGACGCTTACTGTCGCGTGAAGGCTCTGCACGTTCCGTGCTTCCTCGTCGCTGTGCACTATGGCCGTCATCTTTGTGTCCTTGGCTATGTTGCGCACGATTAGTATGGTGTATATTATCTTCGATTTCTCGTGCATGTCGACTATTATTGATTTCGCGCGCTTGAGCTCGAACTTGCGCATCTCGCGCTCATTGGTCTCGTCTGCAACGTATGTATTGTAGCCCTGCTCCCTGAGCTGCTCCGCAACATTCTTGTCGTAGGTCACTATTATGAACTTCGCCCTCTCCTTCTTGAGCTTCTGGGCTATGTGCATGTTGACCACGTCAGTGCCTACGAGCACTATGTGGTTCTTGAGGAACCTGCGCTCCAGGCCCGTTATCTTCCCTGCCAACTTGTCCAATCTGCTGTTCACGATATCACTTGAGAATACAGTTATTGCGCTGAGGACCGTGCCCAGCCCCAGCACTATGAGAACCATCACGAATGCCTTGCCCAACGATGTCACTGGGTATATGTCGCCGTATCCGACCGTCGTCATGGTTATTATTGTGAAGTATGCAGCATCGAGGAGCGAGCCTATGTGAACGTTGAAGTTGTCCTGGTAATTGCCGAGTATGTAGGTGCCTATGATACCGAATAGGAATATGATAGCGATAGCTGCAACGTACACGACAACCTTCACTGAGATCCTCAAACCAATCGCCGTCTCTATAACAACTGGAAGGCTTTTATGCGTTACGCGGTATGGCTGAGAAATGAAGGGGTTATAAGAATAGACGGGAAAATATCGGTGGTGTGATGAAACCCGTAGTCAGTAGTAAGAGGCGCACGGCAGGGAGGGGGAGTGTGCAGGATGACAATGAGAAACTTCGCGCTGCGGCCATATCGGCACAGGCTGCGCTTGGAAGGGGGATGAGGTCGGTTGCAGAGCCATACCCGATGGGGGTAGGTGGCGTTAGAATACAGGTGTTTCCTCATGTGTTTCCGCCAAAGTCCGATACGGCATTATTGATAAGGACCGCAAGAATCAGGAGGGGTGAGCGGGTCTTGGAGCCTTTTGCCGGGACAGGTGCGATATCGATTGCTCTTGCAGCAAAGGCGTCTGCGGTTGTTGCGACAGACATAAATCCAGATGCGGTGGAGAGCATCAAGCGCAATGCAGAGCTCAATGGATTGATGGGAAAGGTGAAGGCAGTGAATGCGGATATTTTTCGCGAGACGCGCAGTTGTTTGACGTCATCGTAGCGAACCCACCGTACAGCGACAACGAGGCGAGTGATACCGTGGAGAGGGTGTTTTGGGATGCGGGCCATAAGACTGTGACATCGTTCTTCAGGAACGCAGGGGGATACTTGAAGCCGAAGGACAGACTCTACTGCTCGTGGCCCAATTTTGCTGATTTCGGGTTTCTTGAGAGTCTTGCAAGGGGAAACGGCTATTCATTGCGCGTAGTAGGCGAGGCGTGCCATGAGTGGAAGATTTATCGCGTATATGAGATGCGTCTGAAGTGATGCATGCAGTCAGGAGAAGAACTCATGCTCATCGATGAGCCTCACGCCCTCGAGCGGGGCGTACCTCGCCGCAGCCGCTGGATTCGCTATCACGAGTATCGTCTTGTACTGCCTTCTGCGCCGCTCAAGCATTTCCAGCACATCCTTCCTTGACTTGCTTCCTGATTCATACTCGTACGCGACATTCTCCCCTTCTATGCTTGCGACTATGTCAGGTCCGTTCGGGCCGTTGTAGATCCTGTTGCCTACCCCCTTCTCGGCTAGCTCCCTGCTTATGATCGCGACCATTATGTCGTGCCTCGCGCTGTTTCTGGGTTTTGCGATGTACCATGTTCCATCATGCTCTCCGCATCCCTCGACGATATGGCGCTGGATGGTACCGTTCTTAAGGAGCATCTCGATTGCAGCGCACGCGTCTGCGTAGTTGATCCTGCGCGAGTACAGCTTCCTCAGAAGCTCTCCCCTGCTTATGCCGTCCTTGGACAGCTCGGCAATGCGATATTCGGCGTTGTCGCGGCCCCTCTGTACTATCGGGAACCTTGCGGTAATGGGCTCCCTGGATCCGTGCATAGATACGACTGCGCAGTGCCTGCCCAGAGTGCGCAAGGCCTTCTTCACTTCTATGAAGCGATGGCCCTCGTTGCCCCCAGCGATGAAGTTGGCCACGTAGTTCAGCTCCTCCGGCTCGCGCTGGTAGAGGGACATGAACACCGAGGAGTTTACTCGCACGTCGCGCGCAAGACCCTTAGAGCTCTGCGCAATGGCTATTATGCCTATGCCGTACTTCCTGCCCTCCGAGACCACGCGCGAGAGTATTGCGCTCTCGCCGAGCTTTGCCGCTTCCTCGACCACGACGTAGAACATGCCTCCGGGCCGCTGCCTTTTCTCCAGCATGGTGGAGTAGAGCTTGCGCAGGAAGCCCTCCATGAATATAGCCTGCGACTCTGCGGTGTGCAGCTCGGACATGGCGAACACGCTGCTGCCCTTGAGTACCGAGCCCATGTCTATGCTGTCGCGCACGCTGCTGCTGTAGATCATGCCCAGCCTGTCGCGTATGGTCTGCAGTGCGGCGGACTCCCTTGAATCCGCGTGGTTTCTGAATATGGCTATGACGCCCATCAGGGACTGCATTGAATGCGCCTGAAACCTTTCCGTACCGTCGTACATGTACCTGAGGCACCTGTTCAGCACGGATGCCTGATACTGGCCGAGCTTGAAGTGCCTGGTGAACATGAGCACGAGGTCTGACGTCTTCTCCCTCGCGCTAAGGCCGTCAAGCTCGAAGATGTTTATGCCGCTGCGGGCGCAGTTGTAGACCCTTGCGCCCAGGCGCCCGGCAAGGCCCACATATTCGTCAGAGGTATCGAGCACGGCGAAGCCTGCGTCCCGGCTGCCGAGCATCTCGAGAAGGGCCATGCATGCGTTCGACTTCCCTGACCCTGATTCCCCCACTATTGCTATGTGCGGGTTTACCTCACGGTCCAGCCTGAGCACTTGGGGGATCATGGTGCGCTTCCATGACCACCTTTGGTCTCCGTCAGGGGTCCTGCGCCTGCACAGCCTTCCGGTAATCCTTATCCTGTCGCTCTTTGAAAGAAATACAATTAACCTTTTGAGCGCTTCATGCGCCCTTTCGGGCAGTGCCTTCGCAAGGCTCACGCTATTGATTATTGAATTCGACATGAAATCATCCGATTAACTTATCAGTTCCCTTACGAGGCTTATCTCCCTTGCCTCGCCATCGCTGTTTGCCTGCGCGGTTTCCATTATGACGGGTATCCCGCGCAGCTTCTTGTAGGAGAAGAAGCTCCTGAATCCGTCTCTGCCTATCGCGCCACTGCCTATGTTATCGTGCCTGTCCTTGAAGGAGCCCAAGCCGTACATCGAGTCGTTGGCATGGAGGCACTTCACGTTCGCGAATCCCAGGACCTTGTCGATAGTGTCGAGGACGCTGTGCTCGCGTATGTCATAGCCCGCAGCGAACAGATGGCAGGTGTCCAGGCATATGCCGACCCGTTTGCTGGCTATCCCGGAATGTATCCGCCTTATGTCTTCTATGTCTGCACCGACGCTGTTGGCGTGCCCTGCCTGGTCCTCGAGGAGTATGCCGACGTGCTCCGTCGCATCTAGCGCCGCGTTCACCGCCTCGATGACGTTCCTTATCCCCTTCTCCTTGCCCGCACCCTTGTGGCTGCCGAGGTGCGTTATGGCGTATTCTATGCCCAATGAGTCGCACCTCCTTGATATGGCCGCAAGCGCATCCGCTGACTTTTTGTGAATCCCTGCATCCGGGGACGCGGGGTTGGGAAGATAGGGCATGTGCACGAATATGGGCTTTATGTCGTATTCTGCCGAGTTCTTCTTGAAGAGCGCGGTCTGTCTGGGGTCTGTCTCGGGCATGTTCCACGTCCTGGGGCTGCTTATGAATATCTGCATGGTGCTGCAGCCTATTTCCTGCGCGTTGATGAATGAGTTGCTTATCCCCCCGCTTGTCGATACGTGCCTGCCGACTCTTGCTGCGTGCTGTGCCATGTTATCAGGCCCTGCACATGGAGAAGGCCTGCTTGACTATCTCCATCTCCTCGGCTGAAAGGCCCTCGTTCTTGATGAATGCCCTGTCACTTATTATGAAATCGAGGGCATCTATGCGTTCTGCGCTTTTCTTTGCGGTCTCGGAAAGTATCCCCGCGGCGTCATCGAGCCTTGCCGAGTTTCCTATGTCAAGGACCCAGCTGTCAAATACCTTCGCGTACTTCATTGTCAGGTGTATCTCGGTCAGCGAAAGCAGGAACTTCTTGAGCTCATTGACGCGCTCTATCACTGCCGGGTCTGTCTCGTTGCCCTTCTCTGCGCGATCTATGCTTTCAGCGTACCTGCTGCGTATGGCCTCTTCCTGGGCAAGGAGGTTGTTTATTATGAACATGTCCCTGTCCACTTCGCTGTTCTTGCCCTCTATCTTGATAGTGTAACCCTTGACGTCGATGCGCTTCGCGTCAGCCTCCCTGTGCAGCGCATCCATCGCCTCGAGGATGAGCTCGTTCTTGGCCTTGACGAGTATCTCCTGGCACATCATCCACGGTGGCATGTCCTGCCTTTCGTCTTTCACCTTCATCATACCGGGATATAAATGTCCTGCATAATATAAATCATTATCCTGCGGTGCTTTTTTGAATTATGCTGACTTGGACTTAGGAACGTCGGAGCTGGTCTACCCGCCTTCCGAGGATACAGAGCTGGCCGCCATGCTTCTCGAGAATTATCTCGAAGATGCCGGGAATCGGGATATCAGGGTCCTTGACATGGGCACCGGCAGCGGCGCGCTTGGAATCACCGCGGCGATGAGCAGCAAGGTCAGCAGTGTCCTGTTCGCCGACAAGAACGATGACGCACTGAGCCTTGCGAGGAAAAACGTGTCTTCAAACAAGAAGAGCCTCCATGCGGTGTGTTCCTTCGTCAAGACCGACTTGTTTTCAGGGATAGACGACGCTGAAAGGTTCGAAGTGATAATGTTCAATCCGCCGTACCTGCCAACCGAGGGCGAGAAGAGCCAGCTGGAGAACACGTGGAATGGGGGAAGGACCGGCGTAGAGGTGACAATCGCATTCCTCAACGGGGCAGTCGGGCATTTGGATGAGAAAGGCGTAATACTTGTAGTGACCAGCTCGCTCGCCGATGAGGGGAGGTTTTACTCGGTCGCGGAGGGATTGGGGCTGTCTGTACGGACGAAGAGAACTGTCCACGTATTCTTTGAGGACATCACGGCCATCACGCTTGCCAAGCAATAAATACCAGTTGCAGCATTGTATTAACATGGCAATCAGGGAGATGTTCCTGGAGGAGGCACTGGAGTACACGCGCGGGAGAGGGTCAAGGCTCGTGTGGATAGGCAGTGAACCCGTGGACTACGTGAACGAGCTGCTGGGCCTTGAGCCCGGAACGATGGCGCAACTGCAACCTTATACTGCAATGGCGATGGACAGAAAAGAGGCGGATGCATACAAGGACTGTATATTCGTGTGCTATCACGGCAATTCGTCCAGATACCTGGCCGAGGTGCTTAAGGAGAAGTACGGGGTTGAATCAGGCAGCCTGAAGGGAGGGATCACGGCCATAGTTGGAGAGATTTTCTAACTAGGAGGACCTGTCTTTCCTTGGGACTCCTTTCTCCTCATACATTCTCTCGTCTGCACGGTTGAACAGGAAGTCCCTTATTGCGCTTTCCTGCTTCTTTGCGCCGTCTCGCGTCTTTTCCACAGGGAAGTCAGACGCGGTTATCTCATCGGTGCTGCAGTGACCTGCAGAAATTGTAATCCTTACCGAATTGCCGTCCTTCTTGTGAAGCTCTTCAAGCTTATTCCTTACCCTTTTCAGATAGGGAACTGCGCCGTTAGTCCCGTTCTGTATCACCACGAACTCGTCGCCGCCAACCCGGTATATCGCCTCGTCGTTTCTGCTCTGGTCTTCAAGCACCGTTGACAGCGTCCTTAGAGCCGAATCCCCGGCCTTGTGGCCGCGGAAGTCGTTTATGGCCTTGAATTTGTTTAGGTCTATGATTATGAATGTTATGCCGATCTTGGGGTTTCTGATGAACGAAGCGACAGCCCTCAGGGATTCGTCCTCGTACTTGGCGCGGCTGCCGGCTTTTGTGAGGTTGTCGTAGAGCACTCTTTTCCTTAGCTCGATGTTTTCGGACCTCAGGCGATTGACATTCCGCCTGTACCTCCTGAGAACCATCTTGAGGGCTTGCACAAGATCGGCATTGTCGACACGCTTAAGCTCCTTGAACCCCTCTACCCTAAGCGCCTCGCGCACCTGGGCTGCGCTGACCTGCAACCCTTTATTACTCTGCGCGATGGCGTTTTTATCCGGCATTACAACATTTATATTGGCGCATTTCACGTATATATGGCTTTCTAGGGCATGGCGCATTTGTCTAGGATTTGAATGGATTCGTGACCCTTATGCCAGACATTCTTGCGAAGTCCTTCGCGTTCTCCGTCATTATCTGCGATACGCCATTCTCTTTCATGGTCTCGGAAATCAGCGCGTCGGATAACGGGACGTCGCATCAAGAATATATTTAGACGTTCCTTTTTTCTAGATATATGCTGTTGCGTGTCTGAGGCGCGGTGCCATCCGCACTAATTCCAGCAGTACCTCCAGTTGACGGAGAAGGGACTGTAAAAGAGGCCACTTGGCCTCCTTTGACAGAATTTCCATGCTTGTTGCCTCGATTCCCTCGCTGTTCACGATCTGCTTCGCCTCTATCCTCGCTTCGGTGTGGTACTCCTGCTCGTAGAGCCTGCAGTGGTCTGCGGCCCTTGTCACATCCATCGAAGCGCGAATCGCGTCGATCGTGAGCCTGGAAGACGGCTCGTAGCCAAGCACAGCTGTCTGCATGGCGCGCATCGCATGCCACGCGTTCCCGTACCTGTACCAGCTGACTCCCAGATCCCTGGCTTCTCGTCTCAAAGTCCTGTTCAGTTCCTTTCCGAGGTCCTTCATGATCCTGTCCCCTACAGTCCCGTTCTCTCCGTCCATTTCACCCAGCCTCGCCGTTTTGTATAGCGTTGGCACGCATTCTGTGCTAAGGTATTGCACGGAAAGCTATTTATATGTTCTTTTACTTTAGTAAATATTGTGTAGTATAGGTAAAGCTTATATACTTTACCTTCCCATACATCGCGTTGGGAAACCAACCACCCAGAACGGGGGCGGCGAACGCCGCCCCCGCCTCTTTCAATCGCGCAACACAAGCTCTGCCGCATCTGATATCGGATCCAACTCCTTGGCCCACTGCTCCCAGTTTCTCTTCAGCCGTTCCGCCTTGCCGCTTTTATTGAAGGCCTTCAGGTACCTGTCTGCCGAGAGGTCGTTTTTTGGAATGCGCAGGCTTCCGGAGATTATGCCGAGCACATAGTTGCTCGCGTCGTTGATTGCTTCGGCAAGCACGGCGTCCGCATGGCCTTTTAGGTCCTGCCTTGCTACTGATTTCGCCACTGCAGCATACACCGCGCCGGTGATTTCGTGTATCTCCCTTGTGTCTATCCCTGAGAATGCGGCTGCGAATATGGCGTCTATGGCCATGTCGTCCAGAGCGCGCCGCTCCTCACTCGTGCAGGGGGCCCTCTTCGGCCTTCCGCTGCCATCTAGGAATTCGACACGCCTGAGGTCGTTTCTAAGGAATCCTTCAATCTTCGCCCTTGTGTCGTTGGGAATGGTCCCATTGTATGTTGGATTGCAGGATGGCGAATATGCGCTTTGCCCTTCGGGCTTTTCGTCCCGCTTCCTCTTGAGCCACAGATGCATAAAAACGCCATCGTTTTGGAGCTTTGGGCTCCAGTATGACTCCGAAAATCTAGATATTTAGACTTTACCTGGCTTGGTTCATGAAGGGCGGCTATTTAAGGATTAGCCCTTCTTCTTGTTGCGCCCAAGATCCGTATGCGCCTTGCCTAGCTCCCTTGCCGATAGCGCGCACAGCAGGTTAAGCTCCCCTGCGAGAACCGACGCCGCTATTATCTCTGCAAACTTCTTCGAGTTTATCCCGGGGGTCTTGCCCACGCCCTGGACTCCGAGTATCGACAATGCCTCTGACTGGGTCGCGAGGTGCGTGCCTCCGCCAACGGTGCCTATCTCGAGCGAGGGCATTGTCACGGATATGTAAAGGCCCTTTCCGCGAACCTCGGTCCATGTGTACCCGGAGCTGCTCTCGACGACCTGTGCTGCGTCCTGCCCAGTGGCAAGGAATATCGCGGCGACTATGTTAGCGAAATGTGCATTGTGCTTGCTGCTGCCGGCCCTCGAGCTGCCGAGAATGTTCTTCTTCAGGTTGGTGTTGTTGGCCCTGTCTGCCGTAGTCTTGAACACGTCCTTGAGGACATTCTCCGGTATCAGAGCGTCTGCCACTACACTCTTGCCCCTGCCGAGGAGCTCGTTTACGTATGATTCCTTCTTGTCGGAACACATGTTTCCAGACACCGCCACGAGCCTCGCGGCCTTGAAGTTCTTCTCTATGTACTCTGACGCGGTCTCCGACGCGATGGTCGCGGAGTTCATTCCCATTGCATCTCCGGTGTCAAAGGAAAACCTCAGCCATACGTTGTTGCCCAAAACGAACGGATGTATCTTCTTGAGCCTTCCGTACTTCGTTGCCGAATCGGCCGCCTGCCGGATGCCCTGCTCGTTCTTTTCCAGCCACTCGATGAAGCGCACGGAATCCGCTATGGAATCGAGCTCGAAGAGCGGGGCCCTCGCTATCGCGTCGCCGATGAGGCGCGCGCTCGCGCCTCCGCTTTGCGTGATCCCTTTCATGCCCCTGCTCGCGCTAGCGACGAGAGCGCCCTCCGTAGTGGCCATGGGCACGTAGAACTCGCCCCTCGCGTGCTCGCCATTTACCTTTATTGGACCGGCTACGCCCAGGGGTATCTGAACGGCACCTATGACGTTCTCGGCATTTCTGCCATGCACCTTGTCGAATTCTAGCGCGGAGGACCCTATACCGCTAAGCTTCTGCCCCGTCACTTTCTCCATGAAAAGCCTCCTTGCAGTGGCCGCGGTTTTTGGGTCCGCGGCATCCTCCAGCCTGTGGAGCGGAAGCTCGTTCTTCAATAGCCTCTGCAGAAGCTCCTTTGCCTTCTTGTCATCATTGTCCATGAAACGCAGCCCTCTCTGAGGATAATACAAGGGAAAGGGATAAATAATGGACGAGTGCATTCGGCAAACGCTTGTCTACCGGATAAACGAGGAGGAGAACGCCTGTTTGTTTGCGCGCATGAGGTCCTCCTTCGAGAGCACATTGTTCTTCAGGAGCAGGTCCATCTCGTTCCTGAGGTTAGTGACCAGCATTTCAGGGCCGTCGGTGTTTATGGTGTACTTTATCCTGTTCTCCTTCAGCTTGTGATACACGCTGCGCATGTGCTCCATGTCCTTGATAACGCGCGTGTCGAGGTTTGACGACGGGCACGTCTCCAGAACGATGCCGCGCTCGGCGAGTATGTCCATTGTGCTCTGGTTTTCAGTTGCCCTTATCCCATGGCCTATCCTGTCCGGCTCCAGATACTTGAGGACCGTTGCTACTGATTCGTGCCCCTCGTCCTCTCCTGCGTGCACAGTCAGGCCGAGCCCTGCCTTCCTAGCTTGTTTGTATAGGTCCCTGTACTCGGAGTACTTGAAGTCCTTGCGCCACGGGCCTGCGAAGTCTATGCCGATGACGCAGCGGTTCTGGTACTTGAGCGCCTTGTTGAGAAGAATCTCGTTCTGCTTGTGTGAGAAGGTCCGGTCCAGGCATATGATTATGCCGGCCCTGACCGGGTACTCGAGCGATGCCCGGTCTAAGCCGCGTATCGCCGCCATCATTATGTGGTCGAGGTCCTGCTCCCCTCCCCTGTTTCTCTTCATCGGATTGAAGCGCAGCTCGCACAGCGTTATGTTGTTCTTGCGGTACGCCCCCGCTATCGTATGGTATACTGACCGTTCTACGGATATAGGGCTCGACTGTATGAGCTCTGTCCACTTGAACAGTTCAAGATAATCGCCGAGGGTCTTGTGGTCACCGGGGTTCGCGGTTATGAGCCTTACGAAGTTCCAGTAGTCCTTCGTTGGAAGCTTTGTGCCCTGCGAGTGCGCAAGCTCCCACATGACTGCCGGGTCTACCGACCCGCCGAGATGCGAGTGCAGCTCCGCCAATTCTTCAAGGCCTTCAGGAGACGTTGGCTTGTGGTTCTGGCCTTCGGTGCTTTCCATGATTCTATTTATTGTGAAGGAATAAAAAGCTTGTGCCGCTTAGCCGAAGCAGACCTTGTTGTACGCATCGAGCGTGCCTATGTCATACCAGTTGCCCTTCGGCACTACGGCATGCACCTCGTGCTTCTTTATCAGGTGCTGTATGAAGTAACCTGGCGCATCGGGGTTGTTGCCGTCCTTGAGGTACTCGCCGAATTCCGACAGCAGCTCCTTCGGGAAGAGGTATATGCCCGTGCTAATGAGCGTTGAATCCGGACTCTCGGGCTTCTCGGTGAACTTCTTGACTACGTTGCCCTCTACGCTGAGCACCCCGAAGCTCTTTGCGCCGTCCAGAGAACCGACGTCGTAAGCGCATATCGTAGGCTTCCGGTTCTTGCTGAAATGCTCGACAAGCCCGGCCATGCTGAAGTCGAAGAAATTGTCCCCCGCAACTACGAGCAGATCGTCGTTGAGCTTCGCCGCGCGTATGGCGTTGTCTATGCCGCGTATGGCCCCGAACTTGTGGTCATTTTTTAGGGTGGGCTCCACTATGAGCTGCGGACTGTCCATGCCTATCGCCTTCATGTTCCTCGTCCAGTACTCAAACTGGTCTGAGAACCTCCTGTTTGTCGCGACGATTATGCGCCCGGCCTTCAGCGAAATGGCGTCCTTTATTATGTAATCTATCAGGGGCTTACCCTTTATCGGGAGAAGCTGCTTTGGTATGAACAGGCTTATGGGTTCCAGCCTCTTCGCAAAACCACCGCAGAGTATCAATACGTCCATTAACACTACCTATAAAGATGAGACACTGATGCCCCGAATTAGCTTTGAGAATACAGGTATTTAAAGATCGGGGTTTGTGGCGAGCGGATTGCTGCTTTCATGAGGCGATAGTCATATTTTTATATATACAAGTATTAGTCATAGACATGGATCTGCTCGAGAAATCTGTTGTGTTCGTGGTAGTCATCATAGCGATAGTCGGCGCGGCGTTCTATCTTTTAAGCAGTGGGGTTTTCGGGCACCATGTTACCGAGCAGCAGGCAACGGCGCTCGTCAAGTACGACATGCAGAACTCCAATCCAGGAGCGGAGATAAATATAACCAATGTTACGCCGTCGCAGTACGCAGGCTCCTGGCACATACTCGCATCAGTTATACTGAACGCCACTTCCCCATGCCCATCCTACTACATATACTCCTTCGACTACCCTCAGTACAACTTCGTGTACAGGGTCGTGAACACTTACACGGACAACTGCACCATTTACAGCGGCGCGGGCAACCAGACCGTCATAGGCTCTGGCCCGGCGGCGATAACCCAGTCCTATGACCTGCACATACCTAGCGTCATGTCATTCGTCAGGGAATACGGCTACGCCAACGTGAGGACGCATGCGGGCTATTACGGCAGCATAGCCTATTCCGGGGCAAACTACAGCGACGCATGGCTCGTGAACTACACCAGCGCCAAGGCAAATACAACAGTGAGCGTGCTGGTGTTCACCAACGGGACCTATGTGACTTGATCACTGCCCTGCAGAGACCCGGAACTCCAGCCTTGTTATCATGCTAGCCTTTCCGTTCCTCTCGACTACTTCGTTTCCGGATATCATGAACCCGTTCCTGGTGAAGAAGCCAATCGCGTGAACGTTCGATTCCTCCACCTCTGCCACGACTACGGCAACGTTCATGCGTACGCAGTCCTTCAGCGATGCGAGGAGGAGCGACTTTCCTACTCCTGCGTCGCGATACTCGCTTTTCACGAGTATGCCAAGCAGGCCCATCTGCTTGTCTACGACCACTTCGCAGTCCCCGACAAGTTCGCCGTTGAGCATTGCGACGTTGTCTATGAGAAGGCTCTTCCTCAGCATGTCGAGCTTTCTCGCGACTACGGCGTCGGCCTCTTCGCGCGATGGCCTCTTTGCGAACCACATCCCTGTGCCGTTGTCGTATGACTCGAGTATGAGCATTGCTATGCCGCCTGCATCCGATTCTGAGAGCTTCCTCACTTCGAGAGCCATTTCACCAGCCGCAAACAATAAAAAGGATTGTTCCTATGTATATCCATGATTTCTAAGATTACTGCGAAGAAAATATTAAAGGCTGCGGGTGCGGTGCGCGTAAGCGACGAAGCAGCCGAGGAGTTTGCAGACGTGATGAACAAGTTCGCTTACGGAATGGCGAAGAAGTCTGTGAAGCTGGCTGCGCACGCAAAGCGCAGCACCATAAAGAGGCCGGACATAGAGCTGGCGAAGTAGGAAACGCTTCTTGGTACCCGCCGGTATATGATTGTGGCTCACCGGCAATACCCAAGGCTTAAGCACGCCCAAGCCAGCATACGCATTTTTATTATTTGTCCTCCAAGTAAAAACTGAAGGCGCATCCATGCAAATACGCAACACACATGCACAAGAAAACACCCGAATTAGCCGCAGCCACAAGTCTCAGTCAGCAATGGAGTATCTGATGACATATGGCTGGGCCATTCTCGTCATTGCGATAGTTCTCTTCGGCCTTTACTCAACAGGCGTGTTTGGCGGCGGAAGCGCGCTTC
>JAKAVL010000030.1 GCA_021817305.1 Microcaldota archaeon
ATGAGGTCTGGAATGCCGCTCTTCAACGCCATGACGGCCGTCAGCACAGGATACGGGGTGGCGAGCATGGAGTTCGCCAAGGTCGTCTCGCTGATACAGCTGGGCATGCCCATAGAGCAGGCCATGGATGACGTCAGCTCAAGGAGCCAGAGCAAGACATTCAAGCGGCTGATGCTCCAGGCAAGCGTCAGCATTAAGGTGGGCGCAGACATAATCGGCTCGCTGCAGGATGTCGTGCAGGAGATAATGGACGAGCGCGCCATAGAGCTCAGGAGGTATGGCCAGAGGCTGAACGCGCTCGCGATGTTCTACATGATTTTCGGGGTGATATTCCCAAGCATGGGAATAGCGATAGCAACCATAATGTCGACGTTCATAAGCCTGTTCACCATAACCGCCACGGACCTGGCGTTCGTAATAGTCGGAATCGTCGGGCTTCAGCTGATATTCCTAAACATCATAACCAGTTCGAGGCCGGGCTTTTCTATAGAGTGATTGCATGGCAGTAATATTCGAGCGGTTGGTTTCCAGAAATCTCGTGCGCTTCATATCCAGCGAGCTAGACCTCGCGGGGATCAGGATGAGCGTCGATACCTTCATAAGGATAGCGATACTCGGCAGCTTTGCGATGCTCATCATAGTGTCCTTCGGCCTTGCCATACTGTACAACATGCAGGTCGGGTTTGCGGCACTGGCCGGCATATTCTCTGCCGTGCTGTACGGTGCAGCCCTGTACGCCTGGCTGGAGTACCTCATAGACAAGCGGAGGACGTTCGTTGACTCTATACTGCCGGATTACCTGCAGCTGACGTCTGCAAACATACGCAGCGGGGTTGCACTCGACAAGGCGCTCATAGGCGCCGCGCGCATGGAGTTCAAGTATTTCAGGGACGACATACTGCTGATGGGCAAGCAGCTCTATGCCGGCGAGACCATGCAGAATGCGCTGACCAACCTTGCCGGAAGGTACAGGTCAATGCAGTTGAAGAGAACAGTCCGGATGATGACGGAGGCCCTACGCTACGGCGGAGGCATGTCCGACATACTGGCGCAGCTCGCCAAGGACCTGAGGAACCAGAACATTATGCACAAGGAGGTTGCCGGGCAGTTGTTCATGTACACAATATTCATAGTTTTCGCTTCGGTAGTCGGCGCGCCTGTCTTATACGGCCTGACCAACCGCATGATAAGCATAACAGACACCATCTGGGGCAACATACTGCAGGGCAGCCCCGGAGCGCTGAACACCTTCTCGCAGGCAAGCACCATATCGTTCCTGAAGCCGCATCCGCCAACCATACTGCCGAGCCAGTACTACCTCTTTTCCATAGTCGCCATAATAGTCATAAGCGGCATGAGCGCGGTCATCGTGTCGTCCATAACTTTCGGAGGCTGGGTGAAGGGCCTGAGAAACATACCCATATACATAATCATAGGGCTCACGGTATTCTACGTTATGTCGGCAGTCATAGGCAGCCTGTTCAGCACCATAACGGTGACTTAGGCAGGGCTGCTCACGTTATTCCGAAGGTAGTGTTCGTCCAGAGCTCTATTGTCAGGTTCGCGGGAGCGCCATTGAGTATCACGGGCTCGGTCATCGCCTGTATGGCGTAGGCGTTGTTTCCCGAGGGGTTCCTGCCGATTGCCAGGCCGAAGCCGCTTGCGTTGAGCAGAATGTAGTAGTCGTAGCCTATGCCGAGCGGCGTCTTCGCCTCCTGGTAGTTGGTGTTTGACATCGCATCAAAGGTTAGGATTTTCTGTGCGGAAAGCGAAGCGTTTCCTGAGCCGAAGCCAACGCTTACGTTAATCCACCCCGAGGTGTTGGATAAATTGACAAGGGAGTTCCAGTTCGGCGGGCTCCCCTGGAGCAGGAGACCGGTGCCGAGCCTCTGCAGCTGGAGCTGCATCAGGTTTATCCCATTGGTGTACGATGCGGAGAACTGCGAGCTCATTGTGAGCCATACGTAGGTGAGTATCGTTATCGCCACTAGGAATACAACTATGGCGAACATTATGTCGAACGACCAGAATTGCGCTTTCATATACGACATCTTTGCATGCGCATGCTTAAAGCCCTTTTCGCTACCTATCAACCCTTGCGAGGACCTTGCCGGTCACCGAATACGGGAACTGGCTGTTCGCATAGGTGTAGTTTATGTACAGCGTTGCATTGAGTATAGAGCCGATGCTTCCCGAGAATGTGCCTGATGCGGCATAGCATTGCGCAGTGAAGTTTGTCTCATTTCCCCCCGGCATGTACGACCTTGTGCTGGGGAGGGCGTTCGGGGCCAGGACATGTTCGTTTGAGGAGTTCTCCGAGCACCCTATGCCGGTTATGTTGACTGATTGGTACTGGTCCTGAAGCAACGTAAAGAAGAGCAGGCCGCTTGACGAAAGGTGCACATTGGAGCATTGGAACGCCTGGTTTATGACGCACGTCGTTCCCACGATGTTCTGCGGATTCAGGACCCCTAGCGCGAAGAGCGCGGCAAGCGCAATTGCTATGACGAGTATCGCCCAGCCGTATGTCGTGAGCATCTCTATGGCGTTCTGCGCGCGGCGCGTGATTCTGATTCCTTGTAAGGCCATGCACTCGATGATACCTTTGCACCAAAAGTATAAAAAGACATGAGCGGCGATCATTTGCCTTTTACGCAATACAGCCCGGAGTGAAGCGCCGCGAGCAATGTGCCGTTCGCGTCTCTTACCATTATCCCGTCTATTGAATCCGACATCTGCAGGGGGCCGGGAGCATTTGACGTAAGAAATGAGGCCTGCAGAAGCAATATGGAAGATGCTTTGTAGGGCAGAAGCCCCAGTGCACCAACAGAAATGAGCTGCGAATATGCAGTTATGGAGATGTATGCTGTTGCCGCAGCGACCATTAGCAGGGCCGCGCCGTAGAACGACATTCAATCACCGAAGCACACGATGGCGTTGCTCACATAGGCAAAGCAGGCGCCGCCAGAAACCGGACGCGTAGAAACGGAGAAGTTAGGCAGCCCGTATATTGCGGAGTATTCTGTTATGTATGCAACAATGCACCCGCTTGCGTTATGCTCGAATGCGTTTAGGCAGTTGTGCAGCGATGCGTTTCCGTATGCCTGTCCGATGAAATCGTGCTCTGCGAAGCCGAGCCTCATTGCCTGCATAGCCGAGAATGCCCGCTTGTTGCCCGATGCCACTGCCATGCTTATCGCTGACACTGCAATTGCAACAACCATTATGCATGCAACTGCCTCAATCGTAGCGAACTGCGCCCTCATCGACTCACGCTCAGGCGGATTATGCTGCCTTCGTAGGATAGTGTCTGATTCGTTAACGGCGCCGCTGCCGTCACGTTTATCGTGTATTGGAAGGGCACGGCGGCCTCGCAGGCATAGCCTGACGTCCTTGCGCTGCACGAGCTCGCTGACTGCAAAACCGAACCCTCCAGCGATGCAACGCTCTTCCCGTATGCGTAGAGCGCCTGCTCCATCTCCGGACCGGAGCCGGTATTGTTGTAGTAGCTTAGTGCAGAGAGGGTAGTGGATTTCGTCTGCTCGTAGCTCAGGTACAACGTATAGTTTGCGTGCAGCAGGGCGCTCCCATTGGAGAGCATGGCCTGCTGAATGCCGTATGCGTAGTATACGCCAGTTATCCTGGCCTTGCCTACGTCGCTGCTTCCTAGGAATACGTCGCTAGTGTTTGTGCCGTTGAAGTTAGCGGTGAGCGCGCCGAGGTCTGTGCCGATATCAAGAGTGAAGGAGTACTCAAGCTTGGCTGCGCCTCCCGCAGCTATGCGGTAGTTTGTAGGGTATGGCACTATGCAGTAGGTGCGCTGGTAGGACCACCAGGGGCTCATGCAGCTGCCATCGAAGGCCGTCCATGCGTATGCGCTCCCCGTGCCGCACTGCGACGTCATCGGAAGCGGGTTGCCCAACCAATCGGTCTTCGTACAATGGTTGAACTGGCTGAAGTTATCTATCTGCTCTGAGCTGTTGATGCCGTAGTACACGCTCTCGTTCCGGGAGTATATCGCAGCATAGTACTGCTGCGAGTGATTGCCCGGAAGATCCGCCTGCGCAGAGGCGTATGTTGTGAGAAGCAATGACCCGTTCACTGCGTCGTTTGCGCACTTTATGGCATAGAGCATTGTGGCAGTGTCCGCGCCCTGCGAAAGCGGCTCGAATTGCAGCGCAGCAGTATAAATGCCGTCCAGCATTCCTGATGCGTTTTGGCGGGAGAATGCGATTGTGCTGGACTGGAGTGAATACGAGATACTGCCGTTTGAGCAGCCGAACGCCCCGATCTGGAGCAGGTCATCGGAACCTACAAGCGAGTTTAGAGGCAGGTATGCGCTGAATCCGGGCCTTTCCGCCTGCGGCGGAGTCGTGTCATTTGGAGTGTTGACTGCCATTTCGCTAATGCCATGCAGCAGGCTTTTCCCGTTGCCTGCGAGGTTCCTGTACATGACCACTGCAGAAAGCGCCAGGACAGACACCACTGCGAGTATCATGATGAATTCGAGGCTCGCCTGCAGCCGCATCCCTGTCCAAAAAACCCTAGCCATCTGCGCACCTACCTTAATACTAGGACATAATTCCTGCCGGACATCGCCACCGCGCGGCAGGCATAGCGTATCGCACAGCCGGGGGGGCTCGCGTTGAAGTCGTAGAGGTAAGCGGTCTGGTTCGTGCCTATGCCCATTGGAAAGTCCGAGGCGTTGAACAGAGTTCCTGCGCTTGCCAATCCGTATACCTTTGACGATGCGAGATAAAGCGACAACATGCCATAAAGTTGGGATGATGATACCTGCAGGTGCTCCTGCACGGCATACGCGTACCCGAAAAGGGATGTGACTGCCAGGAACAGCAAAGGCAGAGCAACGAGCAGGTCGAGGCTTATCATTGAGAGCTTCATGGACCCACCTAGCTCCAGAAGCACGAGGCCTGGGACTCGAATGCGGCGAGGGCGTTGTATGCCTCGGCGGTTGCTTCTGCCGTTGCAGCAGATGATGCGAGAGCATGTGCTTTCAACGAAACGAGCCCTGATGCAAGCAGGGCCACCAGTGCGAATGATATCGCAAGCGATACGAGTATCTCGGCGCTCAGCTGGGCCATCATTGAATCACTAAGCCGCTGGAGTTGCTGCCCAGGTGGACCTCTTCCTGCTCCGGAGGGCAGAGGCCGGTCTTGTTAAGCCAAATCTGCACAGGCAGGTAGTAGCCGGATGATTCAGGACTTATCTCATTCGGGAAGCCTGCTTCGCACAACTTTGCAGGAACGTATGCATCGAACATGCTGGCGTTCATGTACACGGCCTGCGCCAGCGTTGCCAGGAATTCCGAATACGTGTATTGCCCTGAGGCCGCGGCCGCGCTGTCCCTGTACTTCCCCACGGCGAGGACGGACATTAGAAGGCCCATACCAGACAGCGACAGGTACAATAGAAACTCGAGAGACATCTGCACCTTCAGGAAACCATCTCAAGAGATCGTGTTCGACAGGTTTGCTATCTCGGTTGCTATAGCCTGGCTCACGCCCATGCTGTTGCCGTTCACAGTCACGTTGCTTGCGACAGAGCCCTTCAGCTTTATCACCATAGCGAGTGCGATGACGATGACGACGCTAGCCGCGGCGATCATCATTATGTACTCGAGGGACCCCTGTGCCTTCTTCGCCCTTGCCAGGGCAAGGAACGCCCTTGCCTCGCACGGTACCATCCCGTAAATCCTTCCCATTATTTCCTTTCCATTCTTTCTCATTCCATTACCTCATCATAATGCCTGTGATATGTAACCAGATGTGAAGAACAGCACGAAAGACGATATTGAAAGCAGTGGCATTGCGGCCATTGCGCTTCCCGCGATGCTGCGCTCGCTGCCGAAGGTATACGCCGTTATGAACAGCGCAAGGGCAACGTAGGCGAGAACCGAACAGAGAAACTGCTGCGTCGCTGCGCCTGATACGGAGTATAAGGAGGATATTATGCTGGAGCTAACTCCTCCGAAGAGCGGCAGGAATATCGTCAGGCCGGCGTATGTCACAGACTTCATTGAGCCTGCCTTCGATCTCATCATGTTTGCGGTTTCGATTTCAGATGTTGTGCGGTCCCTGAACTCCGAAAGGCTTTGCTTTGCGTCCTTCCCCGTGCGCATGGAGAACGAGATTATGTCTGCAAGGCGCGTGCCCGGGCCGCTGTCCGAGGCCTGAGGAGGCAGGGTATCGCCCAGCATGTGCCTCTTGTGAAGTTCTGTGAACGCCTTGCTGCCGATACGGGAGTTCGTCGACTCGAGGCTGTGCGCCATGCTTCCCGTTGCGGAATATCTCTCGGAAAGCGCGACAGCGAATGTGAGGAACCGTTCGAGCGCATGAGACCCTGAAAGTGCATTCCGCAGCAGGTGAGCCGCTGCGATAGCAGGCAGGAGGAAAAGCAAAAGCTGCACATGCAGGATCACGTATGAAACTAGCGCAGCCGCTTCTGCAACGGCAAAGGCCATGCCAAGTTTGTCAGCCATTCAACCGCCTTAGGACAATCATGCTGCACAAAGCGTAGGCAGCAGGCAATGCACATACAAGGACAGGGTACAGAAACGCCGAGCCGGACGCGCTGTTAAGCAGAACCGACGAGCCCATGAACGAGAAGAGGACGAACGACGGAAGTATTACGGCAAGGAACATTCCCACCGTGGAATACTTCTGCACCGAAGACTCGAGAGTGGCGGCCTTTGCCTTGTTTGTCTGGGCCCTCAGCGCGACAAGCGCGCCTATCGCTGGAATTGTTATTTCAGAATGCGTGCTTGCGGTGCCAAACGCGCCTGACCCTGCGAGGGAGGGAATGGCGAAAAAGGCATCGTGAAATCTCTGGCCGAGCTCTATTCTCCTGGCAAGCTGCAGCAGCGGCTGGCGTGCAAGGCTCTTTGCGCCAACGGACATCTCAATGGACCTTTGCAAGGGAATCCCGGAGGAGTTGTAGAATATTGCCGCGGAGAGCGAGCCGGAGATCTCATTGTCGAATTCGCGCCTTTCCCCGCTACGGCGCGCCATGGATATAGAATATACTATTACAAGCGATGCTGAGATTGAGGCTACGGAAGACGCAGCAATCCATGACGCATTGCTCGGATACTCGATTGCATAGAGCGCAAGTGTAAGCCCTCCGGATAGGGAGGCAACGGCTGCAGCCCTCTTAAGGAAGCTCGTGATTCTCATGCGTTCCATCTCCTCAAAATGCATTCTGTGAATGAGCCCTCGTTTTCAGAGGACTCTGCAGCCGAACGTATGACGCGCGTTTTTCTATCGAACTCCTTCTTGGCGGCATTCCTCGAAAGGCCATGCTTTTCTGCAAACCTTGACATCACCTTTGAGATGTCCAAGAGCCCTGGAACCGGCCTTGATGACTCGAATGCCCTTGTGCTGCTGACAAGATCGCTGTCGCCTACCTCCGTGCCCGTATCGGTCTCGGCCCTGCTTAGCCAGCGATACTCAATCACGGAGGACACTGTCCTTTGACCAAGACCCGACTGCTTCATGTAGATGGAAAGGTCCAGCATGCTCAATGCCCTGTATTCTACGGACATCGGCTTGACGGTCAGCTTCTTTATGACCGCGAGGTCTTCGTCGCTGCTGTGCATGGTAGTCATGAAGGGGGTACCCAGGTTCGCGCCGGAGAAGAGCTCTGCCGCCTCGTCACCACGTATCTCGCCGCAGATTATCCGGTCAGGCCGCATGCGCAGTGCATTGAGCACCTGGGTCTTTGCCGATATTCCCGAGTATTTTGAGCCGTAGAGGGCCACCGTGTTGAACAACGGGCCGTTGAGGCACAGTTCATTCACGTCGTCTTCTATGGTTATCACCTTGCAGTGCCTTGGCACGAACTGTGACAGTGCATACACGAGGGTCGTCTTGCCGCTGCCGGGTGCGCCGGATATTATGATATTGACATTGGATTCCATGGCTGTCCACAGGTATGCGAGAAGCTCCGGGCTGACGGTCTGGTTCTTTACCAAAGAGAACGCACCCATCGACTTACCCTTTCCTATGCGTATCGATGCCGCCCCGCCGTTTATGGCATACGGCCTTATCTGGGCATGGACCCGGGCATTGCCGACCTGCGCGTCTATTATCGGCATGTTGTCGGAAATCTCTTTCTCGCTGTCATAAATCAGCCGGTTTATGCCGTGCCTGAAGCTCTGTTCGCTGGCGAAGGACAGGTTCGTTGCACATCTCCCGAACCTCGTAGTATATACTGAGATAGGACCTGTTGGCGAATTCACCTCTATCTCCTCTATGTTCTTGCCGTCTTCCATCAGTATGCTCAGCGGGCCGTATCCAACTGTGTCGTGGGCCACAAAGTACGAGAGGTCATCCAGACCATCAATTCCGGCATGCCTGGACAGCTCCTGCTTTGCTATGTCCCTTGCCCGCCCGAAAGACTGCAGCCCGACAGCCGTGCTGGTTACCGATAGGGAATCAATCACCGCGGTTTTTGCAAGGGATGCGTTCCTGACATCCGCCGTGGAGGGAGCCCTGTCTCCTACCGCGTAGAAGTAGACGCCATTGAGCTTTATCATGCGTCGCGCAATAAGCCCGGGAGTCTCCTCAATGGTATCGCCGGCAGGCATTTCCGCAACCGAAAAGCCCATGTTTGTCGGAGCGTGGCGGGAGGAGACGGCAGTCTTAGGCAGTACATTGCGTAGAATTCTTAGTATCATTGTACCAGATTTGTTACTAAAGTAAATGTTCATTTACTATTATACAACAAAATGCTTTTATATCTTTCCTATGACACCGAATCCTAAACGTATATACGGATTTATAAAGCTTGCCTGAGAAGTATTAGGGAATTGCATGGCAAAGAAAGACAGGAAGGAAGACGGGATATGGCTTTTGAGGAAGCTGCTTAGCAAGCCGAACTACGCAGTGCTCACGCTTCTTATGGTAAAGTCGCCTAGGACGACTAGGGAACTGTACAGCCTTCTGGGCAAGAGCTTCACCAGAAAGACGCTGATACTCACGCTCAGGAACCTGTCCATGACTCTGAACGTGCTTCAGCCAACGCATATACGCACGGAGCGCGGCTACGACCTTGGATACAACATAAACCCAAAGCTCAAGGAGGTGGTCAGGGCCCTGGAGAAGCACGAAAAGGTCGTAGAGAGCATAACAGGAGTCAAGAGCCTGTGACCTCCATCATACAGGCCTTTCTGCGCCGCATTGTCAAGGTATGCTGAGAGAGTGATTTTCTGATAATCAAGAAGCCTTATGTCCTTGCGGAGATCAGAAAGCTGACTCCGCTCGTTTCCTCGTTCGTCTTCAATGCGCAGGACGGCACCTCGATAGACTTTGTTCCGGGCATGTTCGCAATGCTCGAGTACAGAGGCGTGAACACCAAGGAAAGCGTAGCGAGGGCGTTCTCAATAGCAAACGCACCTCCTTCTGACGAGCTCGAGTTTCTTATTTCGCTAATCCATGGCAGGTTCACCAGCAAGCTTGACACGGCGAAGGTCGGAGACGTGTATTATGTGTCTGCGCCATACGGCCAGTTCAAGTTCGACATTAATTCCGGGAGCAAGTTCCTTTTCCTTGCCGGCGGCACGGGCCTGGCCCCATTCATGTCTATGTTGAGGCTCATAGAACGCAACGGTCAGAAGATCGACTGTGCTATGCTGTACAGCGTGAGGTACCCGGACGAGATAATAGACAAGGAGGAGCTGGACAGGATGTCGCAGAGGCTTGGAGTTAAGACCTCGGTGACTGTTACTAGGCCTGCTGATGGAGATGGATGGTCAGGGGAGAAAGGACATGTAGATTCGTCAATGATACTCCGCCATGTCCCTGACGTGAAGGAGCGCACGAGCTATATCTGCGGCCCCCCTGCATTCGTGAAGGCATTGAAGGATGCGCTTGTCTCGTTGGGCGTGAGCCCTAATGCGGTGCACGCAGAAATGTGGGGCTGAGCGGCAGTCAGCCGAGATGGTGGCACGCGACCAGATCCTTCTCGAAGTCCATCAGCTCTTCAGGTATCTTTATCCCGCTTATGTGCGAGTTGAGCGACAGCTTCTTCTCCTTCTTCGCCTTCCACACCATGGAGTTGAACTCCATTATCCGCTCCGCCTTGGAGAGATCCGCATGCGTCTTCCTGGGCCCTGGGAAGCCCATTGTATGCACATCCATGCCATATTCCGCGCCGAGCACAGAGCACACCTGCGGTATCACAGGGTACATGAGCGTTATGAGCCGCTTCAGCAGGTAGTGCAGCATGAAGTGCGCGGATTCCTGCTCGTGTACGGAGAAGTGCTTTTCGGTGTTGTAGGCGCGCTCCTTCACCAGTTCCAGATAATTTGATGCGAACTCGTTCCACAGGAACCCCTTCAGGCGCAGCGATGAATGATAGAAGTCGTATACGTCGTAGGATTTGTCCGTCTGTGCGGTCAGCTCCTCGATGCAGTCCATGAAGAGCCTGTCCAGCGGCGTCAGATCAGGCTCTGACGAAGGTAGGGGAAACTTCCATACAAGCCTGGCGGCATTTAGCAGCTTGTTTATCGTTTTCTGCTCGCCCTTTATCTTGTCTTTAGTGCATGAGATATCCTGCCTTGATATGTCGCCCTCGCTTGCGGCCCACAACCTGAATGCCTCTGCGCCGAACTCGCGGATTATCTCCTGAGGGTCTATGACATTGCCCAGACTCTTGCTCATCTTGACGCCCTTGGCGTCTACAACGTGCTGGTTCACCCAGACGTCATCGAAGCATAGTTTCCCAGTTTCCAGATAACCGCGCAGCATGGTGTAATACAGCCATGTGCGCACTATCTCCTTGCCCTGCGGCCTGAGCGCGACAGGATAAGCTGCCTTGAACAGCTTTTCATTGCGCTGGTATCCGGATATGAAGAGCTCTGATATGGATGAATCGAACCACGTGTCGAGGACGCGCGTCTCGCCAGTCCATTTTGCGTCCTTGATGTCTGACACCCTGCCGATCCGCTTCCCGTCCTTCATGACCTCGGCATCCTGCGGGGGAGCGTCCTTCCACGGCCGAAGGTACTTGCCGGGCTTCGGTATGGCGACCATGCCGCCGGAGTACCACAGCGGTATCTCTGTTGAATAGAACCTCCTTCTGGATATGGGCCAATCTATCGATATCTGCTCTATCCAGTTCTCGAGTATGCGCCTTGCGTCCTCGGGATAGAATCCCATGCCCTTCTGAAGCTTGAGAAGCTTGCCCTTGAGTTCTAGCTGCTTGAGATAGAATTCCGGCATGGCTATGAACTCTATCTCGGCTTTCGACCTCTCTGATAGGGGAGTGCGGTGCATTATTTGCTCCTCCTTCGCTATGAGACCCCTCTCCCTTAGCGCATCTATCATCTTCTGGCGCGCATCGCGCACCTTTAGGCCCTTGAGGAAGCCCGCGTTCCCGTTCATGGTACCGTCTTTTTCTATGGCTATCACTACCTCGAGCTTCATCTCGCGGAAGAAGCGTATGTCCGTCAGGTCTCCGGCGGAGCACATCATGACGAGGCCCGTGCCCTTCTCTGCCTGCGCGAACGGATGCGCGGTTATTTTTACCTCTTTGTTGAATATCGGCGTGATGGCTGTCTTGCCCTCGAGGTGCTTGTAGCGCTCGTCGTCCGGATTGTAGATGACCATCCCGCAGGTCGCTATGAGCTCTGGCCTAGTTGTAGCTATTGTTATGTTCTCCTTTGTGCCCTTCACGGCCCACTGCACGTGCACGAATGACGACTTCAGCTCGGCATACTCTATCTCAGAGTCCGCGACTGTCGTCCTGAGCTTCGGGTCCCAGTTGCTGACCATCGTGTCCTCGTAGATCAGGCCTTTCTTGTACAGCTCGATGAACGTGGACTGCGTCAGGGCGCGGTATTCAGGAGAATCCGTAAGGTAGACGGAGCCGGGATGCATGCCCTGCCTGTACGATGTAAAGGATATGCCAAGCTTCGAGAAGCTGTCAATGGTCTCTGTCGAGGTCTCCTGGAGCATCTGCTCGCATTTGGATATGAATTCGTCCCTGCTGACCTTGAGTGCGGATATGTTGAACCTCTTCTCCGCGGCTATCTCTATCGGAAGGCCGTTCCTGTCGAGCCCTAGAGGGAATAGGACCTCGTAGCCCTTCATGCGGCGGTACCTTGCGAACATGTCCATAAGCGCATAGGTCGTCGCATGGCCTATGTGGATTGGCGTGTTTATATAAGGCGGGGGGGTATCTATGGAGTAGACGGGTTTTGAGGTATTCTCATCGAACTTGAAGAGCTCCGCTTTGCTCCATTCGCGGGTAATCTCGGATTCAAGTTCAACTGACCAGTTCTTGATCTCAGCAAGCTTCTTCATGATTTTCTATAACACGCCGTTGAAAGTCTAAATAACCTTCGGCGTGGCTTGATGTTTTCTTAGGATGAGGATGGAGGCACAGGGAATCGAACCCAGGCTCTGACCGTGTAAGGGTCATGTCCTACCATTAGACGATGCCTCCGCAGTAATGTATGGTGTTTTGCGGTTAAGATTAATAACGTTATCTCTGATGCGCTTCGCAGAACCTCTTTATTCTATTTATCGCATCAGTCAGCACTGCCTCGCTCGGCAGCGTGACTATTCGTATGAATCCCGGCATTCCAAAACCGGATCCTCTTGTAAGCTGGACATTCTGCTCCCGGAGCAGCAGCTCAACGAACTCCTTGTCATCCTTGATGCCGAGCATGTCGAAGTTTATCCTTGCGAATAGGTAAAAGGCGCTGTCGGGCTTGACAGCATTGAAGAATCCTGTTTCGTTGATCAGTTTGTATGCAAGCTCCGACTGCCGGGATATCTGCGGCAGCTTCCCCGCAAGGAACTGCTGGTGCTTCTCCCTGTTTCGCAATCCTTCCAGCATGGCGTATTGCGATGGAGTGTTCGCTGACAGCCTTGCACCGGCCATCCCCAGGAACGCCTTCTTGATTGACGCAGATTTCCGGTCTTCCTCTGGGAAGATGGCGAAGCCTATGCGCAGGCCTGTTGCCATGTAGTTCTTTGAGGCGCCGTTCAGCAGCATGTGCGGAATGCCCTTCGCAAGCTTCCCGACGCTCGTGAAAGTGGCGTTATCGTGAAGCATCTCGTCGTATACTTCGTCTGACACTATGTACATGTCGTTGTCCTTTGCGGCCTCTATAGCCGCCCTTATGCCTTTTTCGCTGAGGGCCGTACCGGTAGGATTGTTTGGGTTCGTTATAAGCATGTACTTCGGCTTTTTGCCTTTGTGATATTTCAGTGCCATCTCCAGCCCATCCGGGTCTATGTCCCAACCGTTGCGCTCATCGAGCGAAGGGAATATGCCCATGCCGTTGGAAAGCTTCAGGTACGTGAGGTACTCCGTGAAGAAGGGCTTGAATATGACAGCGCTGTCGCCTTTGTCTATCATTGCCTGGTTCATGAAGGACAGGGCCTCGCTCACCCCCTGGGTTACCACAACGTTGTCAAGCGAGAAGCTTATGCCGTACAGGTCCTCGTACCGGGTTGAGACTGCGTCGCGCAAGTCCTTCAGACCCTGCTCCTCTAGGTAGCTTGTATGGCCCTCGTCTATCGCCTTCTTGTACGCCCATGCGATGTTCTTCGGAAGCTGGAAGTACATCCCAGGGTCGCCTATGTTTATCTTTATAAGCCTGCTTCCCTGGCTTTCCATCTCCCTAGCTATCCGCCCTTGCTCCAGTATTGGATTCTCAATGTTGCTTCCTGCCTCTGAGATGAAACTTGCTTCCACGAATGCTCACCTAACGAACCTTCCCGCCCTCTTGCCTGTTGAGGCCTCGTGGAACGAGTGCTTCTTCAGCACGAGGGCCTTTACCGTGTCTATGTCATCGATGCCGTTCTGCCTTGACAAGTGCTCGACCTGGTTCAGCTTGTTGGCATACGCATTGTATGCCGTCATCGCAGCCATGAGAGCGTCGCGCTCATGAAGGTTGTTCGCCCCCATCAAGCGCATAATCTCCTTTTTCCTCGACACGCTTATGTCGTCCTTCGGAGTGAAAAGCACGGCGTCGAATATCGCAGCGAGCTTAGACGCCGTTTCGTCGGCATTCTTCTTGTCGCAGGCTATGACAACGGGCGAGCCTGCCTCGCGTATCGACCCGACGAACCAGTCGATGCCAGCGAAGCGAGCCGTCTTTACCGACACGGGCCTGCCGTTGAGGTCAAGGCACGCAATGGCGGATGTCTTGCCCGGGTCAACTCCTACTACTAGATGCCTTATTCAATCACTTGCATAGGGTGCTGTTCGCGATGCACAGGGCGTATTGCTCGGTCTGCGGTATTGACTGGTACTGGCAGTCGGTAATCACGAGCGGGGTAGATGTCACGTTGTAGTACTGCGCGAGCACAGATTGCCGGGCTATGACTCCGGTAGCGTTACCCATGCACGTACCGAGAGCGTTGGCATCAAGTCCGGAGTCCTTCGCAAGCGTCGCAAGGAACGACGGGGACATGTACTTGTCGCTATAGGTGCTGTTCACCGTGCTGACGAACCTTGTGAAGTTCTGCTGCGATGATGCGCAGAACAGGTAGTTGCCAAGCGCCTCCGTGTTGTTTATGCCGTACGCGTCTGCAACCTGCGCCGAGTATTGCGTGTATAATATCTCGAGATGCGCCTGCATGGCGTTGCCGAACTGCGATTCCAGGGCTGTAAGATCCTTCAATCTGCTAATGCTGCCAGGGGAGTATGGATCTATGAACCAGTACACCTGCTCTGGATATGGCACGCTGCAGGATGCCTTGCCGGTGAGCTGCATCACGCCGTAGGACTTTACGTAGTTCTGAGTGGCAAGCGAGGGCGTAACGGCCTGTATGAAAGGCATCACGCTTGCACTCCTGTCGTTGTATATGAATGAGAGGTAGACGGTGCTGTTGTTGCCAGGGGCCTTTGTCGGCACCGATGCAGATCGG
>JAKAVL010000007.1 GCA_021817305.1 Microcaldota archaeon
TGTACGATCCCGAAATAGGTTCCTCACGACAAGACTTACAACAAAGGAATTAACCTTTTGGCGCGATACCTTACGCATGGGCGGCAAACTTACTGCAAGGGGAATACGTTGGGCTATTCTTGAACGGAAAAAAGGAGAGCTGTCTACTGGCGTAATTGCAAGACATCTTGGAGTTACATCAAGGTGGATAAGAGAGTTGCCTACAAAATACGGGGGTATTCCGTCGAAAGACATACGGATAAAGTCGCCTGGAAGGAGGTCAATACCTATATCCTCACAGGAACGTGTAATAGTGCGTAAAACGAAAGAACAATATGGAAGCGGTGCAGTAATCATTGAAAAGATTCTTGCTGAAAAAGGGGTAAAAATGCCACATAACAGGATTCACAAGGTTCTGACCCAGGAGGGTCTGGCAAACAAGGAACCGAAGAAGAGCAAGCAGAGGAAATGGGTCAGGTGGGAGAGGGACTACAGCAATGATATGTGGCATACGGATTATACTGAAACTGACGATAGGAAGCAGATGATCCTGTATGAGGATGACGCATCACGATGTATAATGGGATACGGCGAGTTCAACAATGCGACCACAGGTAATGCGATACTGGTGTTTGACGATGCGGTTGCATTATGGAATGCGGTTCCGATGGAAATAATGACAGACCATGGAAGCCAGTTCTGCGTTGATGAGAACAACGAGTACAGATTCAGGAACCATATCCGATCCTTCGGCGTAAAACATGTTCTTGCCAGGGTCAAACACCCACAAACAAACGGAAAGCAGGAGAAACTCTGCGGTACCATCAAAGGCATAATGAGATGGAAGAAATGTTCTCTTGTAGAGGCAGTGAAGTTCTATAACGAGGTCAGGCCGCACATGAGTCTTGAGGAGAACGGTCACCTCAGGACGCCGCTGATTGCGTACTATGAGAAGATGAGGCCTGAACTAAGGAGAGGCACTGCATATGCAAAGGGATACGCATATGCAAAGAATGCGTGGGAAGGGGCCTGGCTTAAGCTCAAGCGTGAGCTTGAGCGTGATAGTAATTTGGTGGAAAAATGACGTCGCCAGCTCCGAGAGGAACTAATTAAGGGACAATACAGTGTAATACGATTTCGGTGGGTAAATATATTTCTATGCCCACATACAGAGCAGCTCTTTCAGGCCTTCATGTCGTCAAGTAGCCTGTTCAGCTCGGCATCGACCTGCGCTATGTGCTCGTCTTCCCTCGGAACTTCCTTTATTGCGAATGACTTGAACTTGCCTGCGAGCTCCCTGGCCTTTAGGTTGAGCTTCCTGAGGTTTGCTTCCTTGGTCTTGTACTTGCCGGATATCTGACGGGCTATGAGCACGCTGTCGGTGTAAGCGCGTATGTCGTTGCCGTAGCCGTAGAGCTCAGACGCCTTGGTCAGCGCAGCAATCACTGCGAGGTATTCCGCCGCGTTGTTGGTTTGTATGCCGTTGTAGAACGAATAGGAGAACAGTTCCTTGTAGGACTTATCCAGAAGCGAGTACCCTGATGCGCTCTCTCCGGGATTGCTTCTCGATGCCCCATCGGTGTATATGTATATGAGCAGGATATCACCTTTCGCTCGCCTTCTTCAGGTCCCTTATGCTTCCGAAGTCGAGGGTCTCGCCCTCTCCGATGCACATTGCCCTCATGCTATCTACGTCTGCAACATTCTTAAATATAGGCGCAATCCTTGAGACTGGTTCTAGGTTTACGCTGACGCCCTCCGCGAAGTAGCTCATGGCCGGAAGCACGAGCAGGTTGTCGCCGGCGTTTGTGGCACCGTAGAGGAAGCACCTCATCTTCTCCCTGAGGCCGGCGTCGTCGTAAAGGGTTACCGCGGGATGCAGGTGGCCCATTATTAGGAATCCCGCGTTCCCGCCCGGGAGCTCCTCCCCGTGGAAGAACAGGAAGCCCTTGAGAATGGCCTCGCGCTCGTGGACCTCTATTCCTTCCCTGCCGGTGACCCTGTTTATGAAGTTGTCGTGGTTGCCCTTTATCACTATTATCTTCTTCATGCCAAGGTCCCTGGTGAGGAAGCCAGCGAGCTCTATGAACTCGTTAAGTTCCTCGGTGTGCACTGTGGAGAACTCGTTCTTGACATCTCCGTTTATTATAACTGTGCTCGCCCCAGTTTTCTGCGCCGCGCGCCTCATGATCCCCTTTATGTGATTGAGGTTCATCTTCGGGAGAAACGTTCCCTTGTCCGCCAGAGTGCCCTCGTAGCCGAGGTGCAGGTCCGAGCACACAATCGCGTCAAGCCCCTTTATATAGACGACAGGAAGACCAGGAACTGCCTCTACGCCCTCCCATATTTTCATTAGGTCCCCTTCCTTATCCTCGACAGCACCTGCCTGCGCAGCTCCCGTATGTGCTCCCTTCTGTCCTTCATCATTATGACATCTGTTTCGCCCATGGTCACCATCATGTGCGAGAAGGGCGAAGGGACGTCCGTCTCTATGATCTTGTACTTCACGTCCCCTGATTTTATGCCCTTCATGAGCAACTTCGCCCGGGGCAGGTCCATGACATCCTCGAATATCTCCCGGTAGGTTTCCTTTATTATCGGGAAGTTGGGGCTTATCTCCTCTGCAGCCTTCAGGATGAGCTGCGAGTTTATCTGCTGCTTCCTGACGCTTATCTTCTTGCCTTTGTAGTTCCGGAGTATCATGAAACTCCTTGCGGCATTGTAGCGGAATCTCCTCCGCAGCATCTCCGTCCTGCGTATGTTGTTCTTTAGCGTATGTTCCATGTCGACATCGAGTGCCCTCTGTACCATCCGGTCCAGGTCCTTTGTGGATACCTTCTTTGACCTTGGAACCGCGAGCACGAAGCCGTTGTCGTTTATGTTAACTGCGACGTCGGAGTTGGTCTCGTCGCCAAGCATTATGGCGAATATCCTGGACAGGGCGTCGTTCACCCTCCTGCCGTACAAGGAGTGGAATATTACGAGGGTCCTCTCGTCATCATGGCTCTTTTCTATGAGCATGAGGCGGTCGTTGGGCACGTGCTTCGCGAAGAGAAGCTGCTCCGCGAAATAATGGAATATTGAACTCTTCGCGTTCCGGTCTATGGGCATGGCATCGAGTATCTCCGAGGCCTTGGCGTCGGGCTTGAGCATGTTCTTCGATATCTTCACCGCGTGGCTCTTCTTCACCCTTCCCTGCATCACAGAGGATAATGCTGCCCTGAACCTGCCTATCTCTATAGCAAGCTCGTATGTCAGCGGGAGCTGCTCGGAGTACCAGGGAGGTATGGTCGGAGTCTGCCCGGGCGCGTCGCTGACGTATGCATTCATCACCCTCGCGTACTCGAACCGGTAGGTCTTGCCTCCTAGCGCGAATACGTCCCCGGGCTTCAGCCTGGAAAGAAACTCCTCCTCTATGCTCCCTATCCACTTGTTCTCCTTGTTCATTACGGTTATGGCCACCTCGTCTGGTATGGTGCCTATGTTGAGGAAGTAGATGAGTTTCGTGAGCTTGCCCCTGCGTCCGAAGGCGCGCTCCTTCTCGTCATACCATATCTTGGCATAGACCCTTCTGCTCTCAAGGCCTACGTACATGCCCGAGAGATACTCCAGCAGTGACAGGAAGTCCTTCCGGTCGAGCATGTGGTACGGGTGCGCCGTCCTGACCAGCGCGAAGGCCTCGTCTACAGTCCAGCGCTTGTTCTGCGACATCCCGACCAGGTGCTGTGCCAGTACGTCCAGCGCGTTCCTGGGCACCCTGAACGAATCGATGTGCCTTTTCTTCGCCGCATCCAGCATAACGGAGCACTCGACAAGGTCGTCCCTGTTCGTAACAAGGACCTCTCCCTTTGCCACGTCCTTGAAGCTGTGGCCGCTCCTTCCGAATCGCTGTATCGCCCTGGCCACGCTCTTTGGGGAGCCTATCTGCACGACGTTGTCTATGCTGCCTATGTCTATCCCGAGCTCTAGGCTCGTCGAGGACACTGCCACTCGCAGCTTGCCCTTCTTCAGCATCTCCTCGACGCCGAGGCGCGTGTCCCTTGAGAGGGAGCCGTGGTGCGCCGCAATGCTCTCCTCGCCGTACTTGAAGCGCTTGACCAGGTTGTAGACTACGCGCTCTGTCCCCGACCTCGTGTTCGTGAATATGAGCGTTGTCTTGTTGTCCGTGATGACGCCGTTTATCTTCTTATACATGGCATTCTCTATCTTTCCGTCATCCTCGTTGACTATGTCGGATACGGGGCACACCACGCCGAACTCCATGCGCTTGTCCCATGTCGCATCGACTATCATGCAGTCGCGCTCCGCGCCGTCCTCGCGGTGGCCTACGAGGAATTTTGCCGCCTCGTCAAGGGGGCTCAGGGTCGCGCCGAGGCCCACGCGTATCAGGTCGCGGCCCACGATCTCTCGCAGTCGCTCCACTGACAGGGACAGGTGCACGCCGCGCTTGTTGTTCGCGAGCTCGTGGATCTCGTCTATCACGAGGTACTTGAGCGCAGTCATGTTCTCGAGGAACTTCTGCGAATTGAGTATTATCGCAAGGCTTTCCGGGGTGGTGACAAGTATGTTAGGCGGGCTCCTCAGCATCTTCTGCCGGTCCTTTTGAGGGGTGTCTCCCGTCCGGATGCCCACGCTTATCTTCTTCAGCGGCAGGGCTATCTTGGAGAATATCTGTTCCAGAGGCTCGCTGAGGTTCCTGTAGACGTCATTGTTAAGGGCGCGGAGAGGTGAGACGTACACGCAGTATATCTTGTCCTCGAGGGTTCCGGCGACAGACATGTCCATCAGGTCGCTGAGTATGCCGGTGAAGGCGGAGAAGGTTTTCCCCGAGCCCGTGGGCGCGGTTATGAGCATGTTCCTACCCTCCTTTATGAGCTTGAATGAGTAGCGCTGCGGGGGGGTAAGCTCCTTGTATCTTCCCTCGAACCACTTCCGTATGAAGGGATTAAGGGAGCCTAGGCTCTCCTCCCTCTCGAATGGCGCCTTGCAGTATTCTATCATTTGACCAACAAAACTAGGATATATGCATATATCGCTGCCTCAGGATAATAAATGTGATGGTGGCCCGTGGGCAGTGCGCTACGCCAAAAACCGTTTTTGAACGTAAGTCTTATATAATGTTTGCCTGTTTAGATATTCCGCGGAAGTTTTCTGGGGAACAACTGGGTGGAAGAATGAAGAGGGCTGGAAAAGGGAATAAGAAGGCTCATGTGCGAGCTGCCGGTAGAAAGAGGCTGGCTCGCAGGAATGCGCCTTCGGGAAGCACGAGGGTGAGAGCCCTCGTGCGCGCGCAGGAGATGAACGAGATGCTCAAGAGGAGCATCATAGAGAGCGAGGCCCTGCAGAGCAGCGGCGACGACAGGCCATGGGGGGAGGACCACATATCGGATCTGTTGAATGAGGAGCATTCCGGAACAAAGCTTTACAGGAAGCCGAATGCGGCGCGGCGCGGCGCGAAACAGTCCAGAAAGACAAGATAGCGATAGTCATTCGCTCTTGTCCTTGGAGTCTTCGCCTTTCCCTACGGATAGCCTTACGCCATTCGGGTCACGGGTTATGGTTATGTTGAGATTCTCAGAGCCGAGCATGTGCCTCAGCTCCTCATAGGTGTAGTTTCCTATCTCCTTGCTTCCCGCGCCCTTTTCCTCCTTGTTCTTGAGGACCTCTGCACGGCGCTCCATTATTGCGCGCTTCTCGATGGTGCTGTACTCGAGGCTGAGCTTCGGCTTCTCTGCGCCGTAGATGTCCTCGATGCCGAGCTCTATCGGCTTGTAGCCTTCGCTCTGGTAGATGAAAGGAAGCACGGCATTGAATTCCGATTGTATGCCTGAGATGGCCTTGTCCACCGCACCCTTCTCCCCGGCTATCACGAAGTCATCGCTGTCGAGGAAGCCAACGAATATGCCGCTGTCGTCCTTGGCCTTGTCCTGGAGGAGCTGCGAGACGAGGCGCAGTATTGTTATGCCGGGACCCGGCCCGAACCTCTCGACGAACTTGCCCACCCCCTCGACGCGGAGCTTGCCTATCTCGTAGTCCTTCTCCGTCGCCTTGAGCGCCTTCTCCACCGTATCCGATATCCGCTCCTCGTTGGGCAGGTCTATCAGCGGGTCGAAGCGCTTGCCCTTCTTCTTCAGGAATATCTTTACCAGGCTGCGGAGCTCTGACGGCTCGAACGGCTTGCGTATGTAGTAGTCTGCTCCGTACTTTATGCCCTTGAACCTGTTCGACGTCGCGTCCATAGCGCTGACTATTATCACTATCGTGTCCTTGAGCACCGAGTCCTTCTTTATGCGCTTGCATATCTCGAGGCCGTCCATTCCCGGAAGGTTGAGGTCGAGCACCACCAGGTCCGGCTTCTCGAGCTTTATCTTCTGCATCGCCTGTTCCCCGTCATGCATCTGCGTTATGTCGAAGTCCTTGCCTATTGTAAACGCCATGAGGTTGTTTATGCTCCTGTCGTCCTCGACTATCATTATCCTGCGCACTAGCTGCTTCTCCTGGAGCATGTAGTAGGTAAGTATGCCGCCGCTGCTGCGCGGCGCGATAGCGTTCGCCTTCTCGAGCTCCTTGAGGCTCTTCTTGAGCATCTCTTCGTCTATCCCAGACTCTGCAGCGAACCCCTTGAGCTCGTTGTAGGTTATCTCCTGACGGTCGTTCAGCGCGGAAATTATGTCTGACTCGGAATCCTCCAGGCTTTTCATCAAATCGCCTTACAGATATCAAAAGCAAAATATATTATGCCTTTTCTGAAAAAGCGGACATGCGGTGCCGTGGCGCCAGCGCAACGCTTTTAAGTTCTTTCATATTAATTATATTATGATAGGCGACAGGCACCACGGGTTACATGGGCACAGAAGGAACATGCATGCGTTGAGGAACGCTGCCGTAGTGGCGGTCATAGTCCTTCTGTTCATAGGCATTGCTGTGCTGGCCTTTTCCTCAGGGGGGGCGCTCAGCATATCAGGAAGTGCAACGCACAGCATAGATACCGGGAGCACGCTTCGCTTCTACACCGACAGCGGCGCCGTCTTCTCCGTTTTCCTAGGAAACTCCAGCACCCAGTCCGCCATCCTTTACGTAAGCCCGTCCCCGGTGCTTACCAACCCGATAACAAGGATAACGGGAACTGCAGGCGAGTCATTCAACATAAGCGTCTCCGGGAACGCGATAGCCGACATAAACATCAGGATAGTATCGAGCAACGATACCGGCGCCTCCATTCTCCTTACGCAGCTGCCTTCGGGATTGAGCATACCTGAGAGCAGGCTCGTCACAATAGTCGTCCCTGCGGCGCTGCCGACCTCGGGCTCTTCTGCGCAGTACGTTGCTACTACAACTGTATCGAATGCTCCGACAACCACGGTGCCTTCGACCAACACCACGCATAGCACGACGACCATACAGCAGAGCTCACAGATACCGCAGACCATAGTGAATCTCGCTGCGGCGACTAACGAGGGCGTACTCATGAAGAATCTCGAGACGCTCTACGCCCAGGAGCCGCAGTGCACCGAGCCGATATACAACCAGACGGTCAGGACTTTCATGAGCACGAGCCCCACAGGGCCGTTCTCGTATGCGAACGTGACTGCCTCTACGCCGTCATCCACTAACACCGTCATAACACTTCTCCCTTCAGGGCTTTACCAGGTCAATTACTCGGTCACCGTGCCAACCAAGTCCTTGTCCGGGACGGTGATAAGCATGAGCATGGACGACTCTGGCAACATAAGCGGCCTGACGTTCCTTGGAATATTCAAGGGCCTGAACTATACTGCTGTCGAATCGGCTTACAAGACGCAGAGTGCAGTGGGGAACGCATGCGCGGCATATGTGCAGTGAGCGCGGTGCGCTTCATTCCCCTTTATTCTCCTTCTTCTGGCTTATCGGAAGCGTGAACCAGAACGTGCTGCCTTTTCCCAGCTCAGACTCGACGCCCGCGGTGCCGTCGTGAAGGCCGACTATCTCCTTCACGATTGTCAGGCCCAGGCCCGTGCCCTTGCCGGCCTTCATCACGAGATCGTTCTTTTCTATCTGGAAGAACTTCCTGAACAGCTTTGACTTGTCCTCCCTGCTGACCCCTATGCCGGTGTCCTTGACCTCTATCCTGACGCGCTTGACCTTCTTCCCCTTGCCGTTGCGCCGCACGTGTATAGTTATGCCGCCCTTCTCTGTGAATTTGATCGCGTTGCCTATCAGGTTAACGAGCACCTGCACGACGCGGTTGGGATCGCACGCTATGGCAGGCACATCGTAATCGACCTCGTAGTTGAATGAAAGCCCCTTGTTTGATGCGACCTCTGCGAGAGACTTTATACCTGCGTTCTGCCCCAGCTCGCGCATGTCGACCATGCGAAGATCGAGCTTGACCTTCTTCGACTCGAGCTTTGCGGCGTCGAGGATGTGCTCTATCAGCTCGTTGAGCCTCTCCGATTCATCGACTATGGTCTGGAGCGATTCCTTCTGCTTTTCATTAAGCTCGCCGAAGGGCTGGCCCTCGAGCATGAGCTTGGCGAACCCGGATATCGAAGTTATCGGGGTGCGCAGGTCGTGGGCCATGCTCGATATGAACTGCGTCTTGAGCAGGCTCTCCTCCTTGTACTTGTCGCTCTCCGCCTTCGATCTTTCGTAAGCTTCTTGGTAGTTTTCCATTGCGCGCTTCGTCGCGAGCTCCCTTCCTATGAGCATGTAGCCGGACAGCTTTCCGGAGTCGTCGTGGACGGCGCGCACCCCCTGCTGCGAGGGCAGCGTGCCTCCGTTCTTCACGAGCAGGTTGGCGAAGATGTCGGATATTGCGGAATCCTTCTTCGCCATGTTGAGCGCAGTGCTTATCCTCATCTGGCTGTCTGTGTCGGCGCATATGGATGAAATCGCCATCCCTGAAAGGTCGTCGGACTTCTGCCTTAGCAGCTTCTCAGCAGACCTGTTTGCGCTCTTTATGTAGCCCAGCGTGTCGAGCATTATCACCATGTCGCCGGAAAGGCGCAGAATGTCATCGATGCCTTTCCTCAGCGATGCTATGTAGCCCGTTGTGTTTTTTGAAAGCACGGCCAGGTATCCGCCGGTATTGCGCACGAGCGTTGATGATGCCTGCACCGATATTCCGTTCCCGAGCATTATCTCCAGCGATCCGGTTCCCGGTGAGCGCTCACTGCGTGCAAGGAGTTCCGACAGCGAATCCTTGTCCTTCACTATGCTGGAAAGCTTCTTGCCGAGGAGATATTCCAGGTCTATGTGGAGCACGTCCTTCACGTTGCTGCTGGCCCACATCACAAGCGTGTCGCTGTCGAGGAGCGCATATGCATCGTTTGTGCCGTATGCGAACGACTGCTCGCGTTCCATGAGAAGCGCCATCTCCGTGACGTCGTAGAACATTATTCCCAGGGCGTTGTCGCCCGCCTCCTTGGGATAAAGCCTGAATTTCCTTCCATCGAGAGACGCGTCCACAACCGCACCGTCCCTGAGCTTCTCGAAAGAACTCTTGTCCAGTCCGGCTATCTTCGCGAACTGCGCACGCTGCGCGGCTGCAGGGCCGCCTATGGCGCCGAAGGCGTCGTTAACTGCAAGCACAGTGCCCTGCCGGTCTATTATGCACTGTGGCATGATGCCGTTGAACGCGGCATTGAAGTATCCGGAAAGCCTTGCGCGCTCCGCGGCCTCGTCGAGCAATCCATATTCGTGTGCGGCGAGGCTGCCGAGCAGACCTACCCTGCGGAGATCGCCCTCCTGGAAGAAGCGGTCCTTCCTGGACAGCAGCGTTATCATGCCTATGCTCCTTCCCTTTGTCTTTATGGGCAGCATTATGCAGCTCCTGAATCCAGAGTTGAAGTAGTTTATGAGGTCTGGAAACGCCGAGTAGCTGCTGAGGCTATTGTCCAGGTAGGGCATCCCGGTGTTGAGTATGAACTCCTCGCCCTGCGTGTGCTTGTCCCCGCTTCCGGAAAACTCCTTGCATTGGGATACGTCGGCACCAGTAGCCTTCCTCACGGCCTCTGCGAATGCCGAAAGGAATGATGACGGATCATCGGTGCTGTTAGATGCCATCTCACTGAGGACCCCTTCAACAGAAAGCATAAAACCACTAGCATATTAATAATGAAGCATAATACTTAAATGGTGCGTAGCGTTGGCGTTGACAAAACTGTTCGACGGTGTATTCAGGCTTGACGGCAAGCTCGCGACAAGGAACCTTGTGCCGCATGCGAGGGTGTATGGGGAGGAGCTTAAGGCCGTCGGAGGCACGGAGTACAGGATGTGGAACCCATACAGGAGCAAGCTTGCGGCTGCCTTGCTCAACGGCATGAAGACCATGGCGATAGGTTCCGGGTCCAATGTTCTGTACCTTGGTGCAGCGAACGGGACCACGTGCAGCCACGTGAGCGACATAGTCGGCATGAATGGAAGCGTCTTCTGCGTCGAGCTGTCGAAGAGGAGCATGCGCGACCTCATAAACGTGTGCGAGAGCAGGGAGAACATGCTGCCCATATTCGCGAACGCGGAGAACGTGCAGGAATACCAGGAGGACGTGGGCGAGGTTGATGTGATATACCAGGATGTCTCGGCAAGGGACCAGGCAGGCATACTGCTCAAGAACAGCGGCATGCTGATAAGCAACGGCCTTGCGTATGTTGCAATAAAATCGCAGAGCATAGACGTTTCAAAGAAGCCCGATGTGGTGTTCAAGGAGTTCATCGAGACCGTTTCAGGCGTGTTCAGGGTACGCGAGACCGTGAAGCTGGAGCCGTTCGACAGCATGCACCTATTCGTCGTATTCGAGAAGAAGGCCTAGGGCAAAAAGGCTAAAAGCTAAGCATGCGTTATCCTAACGTGGACAGCTCCGCGGGTAAATGCATAGCAGCGATAAAGTCTATGGGCTACAAGACATCCGCATGCCCGTTCTGCGGCGCGCTTACGCCATCTGATTCGCCAACGGCCTTCTGCGTGTCTTGCGAGTCTTACGTGGATTTCGGGCACGTTGAGCAGCCGGAGGGCCTCGCGACGAAGCTCCCGAGGCTCTACAAGGATGCAGTTGCGGGAAATGCCGAGAAGCTTGATGCGCTTGCCGCAGAGAAGAGCAAGCTGGATTTGCCTCCTCAGTCTATGTACGGCATAGGCATGCTCTACCACCACGCGGCATCGGAAAGGTATCACGGCCGGGACTATGCGCGCAAGGGCTTCATGGAGGAGAACTCGGGCAACGTGTATGCGTCACTGGCGCTCACGTCAAGGTCGAAGGAATTCATGTACAAGGCGCTTTACGCCATAGACAGCAAGGGCGGTGCAGCTTCCTCCGACGAGGCGTACACCCGCTTCATAATCAACATACGCCTTGGGCGCATGGATCACGCCATGAGGGCTCTGGGGATGATCCCGGCTGCGAGACCCAGGATGGTGTCGTACTCATGGGTAGTGTACTCGGTGAGCTCTAGGTCGAAGGGCGCCATGGATTACATAAGGCCCATGGAGGAGGCAGGGGAGCCCAACGTGTTTTACTATCTGGCAAGGCACATGGCGCAGAGAAAAAGGTTCGGTGACGCCGTAGCCGTGCTGCGTGAGCTTACGTCCAAATGGTCCATGCCGCTTGCGGTTCATCTCCTCTCCGGGCTCAAGGGCTTCATTCAGGAAACAAGCATGTGAGGGCTATGGCTATATACCTTCATAGGAGTAAGAAATGAGTAAGAAATAAGGCGCGGACATGGTTGCAATAAAGATGGACCTCATGGGCAGGCTTTTCGCAGTGGTCATATTCACTGTGCTCACGGTCATAGGCCTCGGCTTCTCCCTTTACCTCATAATAAACGCAGACAGCACATATTCGTACCTTCTTGCGTTCCTTTATCTGGCGCTCTCGATGGTTGCCGGATTATTCAACACGTTCACTGCGTATTCCTATTACAGGTCATACTTCTATGACAGGTACCTTGCAGGGATAACCAAGGGGCTCAGGCCCCCCAGAAGGTTTCCCACAGTGGCGGTCGCAGTTGCAAGCTACAATGAGGACCCCGAGGTTGTGGAAAGGACTATCCGAAAGCTTAGGGATCTTGACTATCCGGAGGATAGGATAAGGTTCTACATGCTCGACGACTCAACGGAAAAAGACAAGATACGCAGGGTGCGCGGGGCCTGCTCAAGGCTCGGCTATGTGTACATACATAGAAAAGAGAGGAAGGGCTTCAAGGCCGGAGCCCTGAACAACTTCATGAAGGGCATGAAGGAGGAGTTCCTCGCGGTGTTCGACTATGACGAGTATCTCACGGACCCGATGTTCCTCAGGGACCTGCTTCCCTACTTCGAGGACGAGAAGCTCTCTTACATACAGACCGAGAAGAGGTACGAGAAGCGCTCCTTCTTCTCTGATACAGTCGACCTTTTCGATGCGTTCTTCTTCAAGTTCATACAGCCATCAAGAGCATTGAACAACACCGCCATCTTCGCCGGCTCGTGCGGCCTCATAAGGGCATCGAGCCTAAGGACGATAGGGGGGTTCCCCGAGTACGTTATAGAGGACACTTTCTTCAGCTTCGAGTCGGACATGCACGGCTTCAAGAGCCTGTACGTGCCGAAGGTATACGCGTACGGCAAGCCAATATCCACCTTTACAGAGCTCGTGAAGCAGCAGTGGCGCTACAATTACGGGGACACGCAGTTTCTCGGTTACTTCATGAAAAGGTCGAGGAACAAGGGAATCAGGAAAAGGCTCTCGCCCCTGTCTAACATAGATTACATGACCCACGGCTTCGGCCTGAACTACATATCCGTGATGCTGGTGCTCTTCACCATGGTCTCAATACTCATAGTATTCTCTCAGTTTCCTGTCATGCACGTAACTGTGCAGAATATGTTCAGCTCGGCCTACATAGCATTCGACCTGGAGATCCTCGGCATAGGTGCGCTCTTCATATCGATAATAGCGCCCATGCTGCTCACGAAGATGTACTTCGGCTCTGCGAAGAAGGGCTTCATGGTGTTCCTGCTGAACTTCGCGCTTGCGTTCATCAGGGCAAAGGCAGCAATAGCCGCGGTATTCAGGAAGAGGTACAGGGTCATATGGGACAGGGACAACAGCATCAAAAGCTACAGGTTCGCCTATGCACTCAGGAACTCTGTAGCGGAGGTCGCCTTTTCCGTATTCCTGATAGCGCTAGGCGGCATAGCTGTAAGCGTTAACAACTTTTTCGGCGGCATGTGGCTGCTGTGGTACGGCATACTGTACGTGTCCACGCTGTTCATGTTCTACAGGTACAAATAGTGCTTGCATGATCTACCTTAAGAAACATGACACCGATCGCGGGGCCATGATTGCGATGTGCGACGAAAAGGCCCTGGGCAAGATTTACAGGGACACGAAGACGGGCGCGATGCTCGACCTCAAGAAGTACTCCGACTTCTACAAAGGCGAGCTCATGGACGCGGAAAGGGCGGGGAAGGAGGTATCAAAGGACTATATCTATTCGGCGAACATCGTCGGGGGAGAGTCCGTTGGCGTCATACTTGACGCTGGTCTTGCCAGTGAGGTAGACGTTAAAGAGATAGGAGGGGTCCGAACGCTGCAGATATACAGGATATCGTGATTAGGAGAGCTTTAGTATAGCATCCGCTATGCTTCCGTTTGATTCCTCGAGCGCCTGCCTCGCTTTCTGCTCGTCTGCGTTGGTCTTCTCCATCACCATGCGCACGTCGTCTCCGCTTATCTCGACTTTTGCCTTGTCAACCTCTGATACGCTGCCGCCAGATATGCTGAAGGTCTTGTTGCCTTGCATCTCTATCAGGGTCACTGACGCCCCCTCGATCACTATGTCCTTGTCGGCGCTGCTTATGACTACTTTATCGGCAGGTATCTCCGTGTTCTTCATCCCCATGCTGTCCATCATTCTCTTCAGGGCGCGGGGGTCCATGTTAGGCATCATGTTGTGACATCCTCTCCTAACTAAAGGTTAGGAGCTTCCCCTGCGATTGCAGGGTATGTTCTCAGTTCCTCGACACTGTTTGCAGCGCCTGTTGCGCTGTATTGACCTGCATCTCCCTGAGCGCATCTTTCCCTCTGTTCGAGGGTAGCTCTATTGAGTATGTTTATT
>JAKAVL010000003.1 GCA_021817305.1 Microcaldota archaeon
GTTTGCGCAGAAGAGGTTCATCCTCTTCCAACATGGTCGTCTTTCAGATTTAGATGGAAAGTTGTATCAACTTTTCTACCAAAAGAGTATTAGCGGAAGTGTCAGATTATTTTATTGGATTGCTATAAATAGGAGTATGTCGAGCTCGCGCCCCGCTCAAGCGCCGGAGGCGCTCGGCATGGGAGCGCTCGCCTGCGGCAAAACGTCCGCTAATCTATGAAGACGCGGACAGTTTAAAAGCATTCGCGTGCACTTAAGCCCGGCGATTGCATGATATCTGAAAAAGGCGGCAGGGAGGCTGCACGGAGGATGAGAAGGGCCTACATGGAGTACGCGCGCGTGAGGGCCATGGCCGGCGGAAGGCCCGCGGCAAAGGGGCTCAGCGACGGGCAGGCAGGCCAGGCGCTATTCGAGGAGCTGTACCTCAGGGGCAGGTTCGCGAGAAGGAACCTGCACGAGATGCGCTCCCTGGTCGAAAAGCTGAGGGAGAGGTCCGGCGGCACAATGCCTCGGGCGGGTAGCGGCTCGTGAGCGGGAGGGGTAGGAACTGGAAGTTACGCTGGTGAACTCGCTCATAGTTCTTGGCCGTATTCCTTCTCCTCAACTTCGCGCACCACAACACCAATACCGTCATTCGGCACTACAAATACAAGCTTTGCACTGAACCTCTTCGCCTACTCCACGCACTTCTCCAGCTCCTCCCTTATCGCATTCGTCTGGCACTCGTAGATTGTCAGGCTGCCCGAAGCCCATTACCCCTGCAGCGAGATGGGGAGTACGAGATTTGAACTCGTGTCACCACCTCCCGAAGGTGGTAGCCTACCAAGCTAGCATAACTCCCCGTGAGCATTTGCTGTTATAATTCTATCCTTATGGTATTTAATTTGGTGCCTAGAGCACCTCTGCGCCCTTCTCCGTTATTAGTATATCGTCTTCTATTCTTACTCCGCCGAAGCCTTCCACGTAGATTCCGGGCTCGTCAGTAATAACCATGCCTGGCTTCAGGAGCTGCTTTGCTCCGGGGCTGAATCCCGGACCGTCGTGCACCTCTATCCCCAGGGAGTGGCCCAATGCATGGATGAATGTACCCTTGTACTTGCCGTTGGCTGCGGTGTCTATTATCCTCTGCGCTTCTAGGTGTATGGCGCTGCCCGTTGCACCAGGCTTTATCTTCTTCATGGCCGCGAGCTGCGCATCCTTGACTATCTTCAGCATTTCCTGCTTCTTCTCGTAGTCAGGTATCCTTGACTTGTCGCCGCCGAAGATCGTCGTGCGTGTTATGTCGGAGCAATAATTCTGCACCTTTGCTCCAGCATCAATGAGAATGAAATCGCCGTACTTGAGCTTTGTCTTGTCTGGGGAGTGATGCGGCAGGGCGGCGTTTGCGCCGAAGCACACTATGGTCTTGAACGAAGGCTCTTCCGAGCCCAGCGATGCCGACAACGCATCGAACTTCGCTGCGAGCTCTTGTTCGGTCATGCCCTCCTTGAACTCCTTCTGTATGAGGATCTGCGCCCATTTCGTTATCCCGATGGCCTTTCTCATCGTCTTTACCTCTTCCATGGACTTGACAAGCCTTGCGTTGGTCAGCTGCTTCGTCACGTCTACCGTCTTCTTGGGCTTGTATCTCTTCATCATTGAGTCGTATATTGCATAAGGCATGAACCACTCGTTTATGCCTATCGTGGAGTTGTTGAGCAGTTGCTTCATCTGCTCCCTGAACTTCTTAACCTCATCTATCCTTATGATGTCCATGCCCTTGACCTTCTGCTGCACGGCCGTGTCGTATTCCAGCGCAGAGGTGAAAATCCTTACAGTAGACTTGTCCGCGACTAGGTAGCTGTATTCGAACAAGCCAGAGGTGAACCCGGTAAGATAGAAGAAGTTGGGGTCTGAGTTGCCGGTATTCATCAACAGAACCTTGTCCGGAGGGCTCTTGCCCTCGAACACCTTGCGCAGCCTTCCGTTCAGTTCTTCTGGCGTCATGCCCATCAGTAGGAGTATTGCGTTAGGTTATTTATTGGTATGTGAGATTGGGGGATTTACCTGTTAGTAACAATGCCAGAGCACATTCCTTTATACTTGAATAGGGATAATTTACCATGGCAGTCGATGCGCCGCAGATACGCGTAACCGGCGACGTGTACAGAAACATGCGCAACCCCTACCTGCTGAAGGATTTTTACCGCTTCAAGACCATACAGCTCATGAAGGACAATGAAGTGTATGGTTCATCTCCTCCAGATATATTCGTCGGAAGGATTGGATGGCCCCACGTGTACATTGGGCCGCTTGTGCCGCCGCAGCTCGGCGATACGTCCATACTTGGAACTCCGGAGCGCTGGGCCGACAAGACCATACCCGAGATAGTTGAGATGCGCTCCATGCTCATACGCGGAATGCACAGGACAAGCGTTAAAAGCGCGGACAATGGGCGCATAGAGGAGATGATGAAGGAGATGGCGCTTGCGGAGAAGTACAGCGCAGTGGACGTGAAGCTAAAGCACGCACCAGGCGGGGCAATGAGCTTCAGCGAGAACAGCCAGCCCTTCGGGCCCGGAGCGCCGCTCGAGGAGATGAGCATTGAGAACTCAAGGGCTGACGTAAGGCTGGAGAATGCCTATGAGGATGATTCAATGGGCGCATCTACCGCCATGCTCGAACTGTATGAGAATGGAGTGGAGGTATCAAAGATTCAGCGCGCTCTTGCCGCAGGCACCCTGGGTCGAAAGGGAAGGAGGGTATTCGTTCCTACTAGATGGAGCATCACGGCAACAGATGATACGATATCGAAAACGAAGCTCAAAACCATCAAGCAGTACGAGCCTATCGACGCGGTGCGCATATACGAGAACTACTCGCTGGACAACCGCTGGATAATAATGATGATACCCGGATCGTGGGAGTACGAGTCGATGGAGGCGTGGTATCCCAATACGACATGGAACCTGAACAGCAAGGAGATAGACATGGGCGCTTCCTACGAGCCGTTCGACGGGCGAAGGACTTACGCGGAGATAGGCGGGTGCTACTACGCAGCAAGGCTTGCGGTATCGGAGCGCCTTGAAGCGCTCAAGGGCCAGGCGAAGGTCGTTATTCTGCGAGAGGTGCATTCCGGATACATCATGCCGGTGGGGGTATGGAACGTAAGGGAGCATGTTCGTGCTGCGCTGCGCACAGAGCCCAGGATATTCCCGGGATTGAACGATGCAGTCGCATATGCGGCAAGCAAGCTCGAGATACCGATCCCTGTGTGGATGCGGAATGGGAAGCTGCTCAAAAGGCTGTTCTACCAGAAGTTGCTGAGCGCGAATTAAGCGCAGTGCGTGTGCACCGCTAGATTACATATGCCATTCTTATACCTTCGCAGACAGGAATCGGAGTGTTTATATACATTTATAACGTATTATAATGAGTGATGAAATGGGTGAGGGCACAACAACGATACAGATAACAAAAGAGGATGATGAGCGGCTTGAACGTCTCAAAGTGCATCCGTCGCAGCCGATAAGGGAGGTTGTGCACCAGATACTGGAGGAAAAGGAGATGGATGAACTTATAGAAAAAGAGATAAGGCATAGATGGGGTCTCATAATGGAACTCTGCGACTTGAAAGGGCAGCGAAAGGAGGAGATAGCCAAAAGAGGATACATATGAAGTATATAGAGGCCAGGGACATAATCAAGCTTAACCAGAAAATCCTCAGCAAGGTTGAAGGCTACCCTACGGGTTTCCAGGATCCGGACGGGAAGGAGGTATTGCAATCGATAGTCGGGAGAGCCAGAAAGAGAACGGTGCCTAGTGAAGCAGCAGCAGAGTATATTTGTGGCTTGAATACGGCTCACGTCTTCAAGAGCGCAAACAAGAGAACCGCCTTCCTGGCAGGCGAGATGTTTTTGGGCAGAAATGGCGTAAAGCTTGGAATTACGGATGAGGAAGCAGTCAAGCTCTCCAAGGACATCAGAAATGGTAGACTCTTATTTGAAGAGGTAGAGAAATACATAAAGGAGAAGAGCAGGCCTGGTGTCAGGAACAATATCTGAATCGGCGCCTTAAAAGCAATTCTAAAACGTGTATTCAAGTAAAAGTTTTTATACTTTACTACGCATAATAGTTTCGTAACAGGAACTATGCTATGGCTTATATATCTAATCATACAGTGGTGATTTGTGTGAATATTACGATCAGGAATCTCCAGGAAGTCGTGTTCAGGAGGTTTAAGGCAAAGGCGGCAGAGGAGAACATGAAGCTCGGGGACGCGCTTACGCAGGCGATGATGATGTGGGTCAAAAGCAAGGAAAAAAGGCATAAAGACAAGTTTATCGACATACCTTCTTTTGACTGAGGCAAGGGCACGGAGCACTCAGGCAGTGAGATAGACAAAACACTGTATGGTTAGGGCATGATATTCCTTGATTCTGGTTTTATCATAGCGCTTTCCAATGATAGGGATGAACACAACCGCAGAGCGATGGAGATCGTAAAAGACATAAAAGGGAACACATATGGAGACTCCGTAATAACCGACTATATATTCGATGAGGTGCTAACGTCCCTGTTGGCAAGGGTTGGAGAACTCAGGATGGCAGTCCGTACAGGAGAAGGGCTTCTTGGTACTACATCGTTAATCGGCATTGACCCGGTTATGTTTTCCGAGACGTGGAACATATCGCAGCGCAATCCGCGCCTGAGCTTCACTGACTGCAGCACGATTGCTACCTGCAGGGCAAACGGCATTGAAAGGATAGCAACATTCGACAAGGTCCTTGGTGAGGAGAGCAGGCTCGAGGTTGTGCGCTGAGGATGCAGGGCTCGACTGCCGCAGACCAGCGGCGATGCTTACAAATTAATCTTTCTGAGGGCAAGATATTTTCTTTCGTATTCCTTTGCTTTTTGCTTGCTTTCTTTGACCGCCTGTCCATAAATCTTTTTCAGATTTTTGAAACTGACGACCCTTATCCTGGACCTCCCTAACTTCGTGTATTTAGAATCGCTCAGGTTGATCTCTGAGGTAGGAAAAATCCCGTCTATCTCTATCCTTGAGCCTTTTTTGAATGCTTTTATTATTCCTTCACGTTTTACCAACCTGTGTCTTATTTTCTTTGCAGTCAGCGCCTTGTCAATGTTTTTTATCGAATCCTTGGGTACCAGGATATCAATGTCTTTTACCCTGACATGCCGGTCTTTCGTATATAGAAAATAGGCAAGGCTCCCGTACAATATCGGTGTTATGCCCAGATCCTTGCATATGTCTAAGATTTCATTGCAAAATAGGATTAACTTTTTAACCTGCGCCTTGTTTTTAGGGTAAGCTTTTAACAGCATGTTGTTGTTTTCAACTGCAAGATGTATATATTTTTACATCGCTAGCTTACCATGCGAATCATAGCCGCAACGGATATGGATGTCATCAAAGCAACGCAGCTTAGGAGCGCGTACGGCAACAAGAAGGACAACGGGCGCATCGCCGTAATAGCGGGCAGCAGGGAGTACCACAGTGCGCCGTCGCTTGCGGCGAATGCCGTATACAACCTCCTCGCAGGCCTCAGGGTTGGCACGGGTTACGCATACCTGTACGTGCCTGATGACGTGATCGATGCAGTTAGGGCGCTTACTCCGAGCATGATAGTGCGCAGATTCGGCGGCGATTACATAGGCAGCGGAGACCTCTCAACTTTGAAGAGGCAACTCTCAAGCATTGAATCCATTGTCATTGGAATGGGGATAGGGAGGAATCCTCCTGCGCTCAGGATGTCCTCAAAGATAATAGACTACGCTGTGGGATCCGGCAAGAAGATTGTCGTGGATGCCGATGGGATATACTCAATAAAGCATGTTAAGAGACTCAATAGCAATGTGGTTTTGACCCCGCATGACAGGGAGTTTGAGGAGCTGTCGGGGCACATTCCAAACAAGCGCTCGCTTCGGAAGAGGGCCGTTGCTGCGGTATCGCTCTCCAGAAAGCTCGATTGCTGCGTTCTACTGAAGGGCCACGACACCGTAATAACCGACGGAAACAGCGTGAAGGTGGTGCGATCAAAGTCATCTGCGCTTGCAACTATGGGTACGGGCGATGTGCTCGCTGGGATAATAGGAGGGTACATGGCCACGGGTACTGATGCCTTCAGGTCGGCGGTCGCAGGCGCGTACGTTCATTCAAGAATAGGCGACATGCTGTACAGGAGGATGGGCAACCATATAATCTCTAGCGACGTTGTCAGCAGCATGCCAGCCTTCCTGAAAAGATTCGATAAGAACGTTGAATGATGGTGCTGCAATGAACATGTACTTCATAACCTCGAACAGGAACAAGTTCGATGAGGCCGCCGCACTCCTGCGCGGCGTGAGGCTCAGGATGAAGAGCCTTGAGCTGAGGGAGATACAATCAATCAGCGTGCGCGACGTGGTCAAGGAGAAGGCGATGGAGGCGTACAGGGTAGTGGGAATGCCGCTTCTCGTTGAGGACACAGGCCTTTACATAGAATCGCTGAACGGGTTTCCTGGAGCCCTTGTGAAGTGGGTTCTTGAATCAATTGGAAGGGAGGGAGTATGCAGGATTACTGGAAGAAACAGGTCAGCGTACGCTGAGACGTGCATATGTTATACGGATGGAAAGACTGTAAAGGTCTTCTCCGGAAGGGCCTATGGAAAAATCGCCGTTAAGCCGCGGGGCAGGAGCGGCTTCGGCTGGGATCCCATATTCGTGCCTGAAGGACACAAAACGACGTTCGCCGAGATGAGGATGGAAGAGAAGAACAGGATCTCGCATAGATCAAGGGCGTTCCACTCCTTCAGGAGATATGCTTCGTCGCTGCGCGATTAGCTGTAGGTGAAAACGACCTGCACAGTCTCTATCACGCTCTCGTTGCTGGTGAAAAGAAGTTGGCCGTTTCCCTTTGCTGTTATCGCCGATGGCGATGATAGACCTGTCGACAATCCGAAGGGCTGATACACGCGGAACGATGACGTGGAGAGGTTGCTTGCCGTGAGCGATGCGTTGCCGGTGAGTGCTTCTGCCTGCGACGTGGCGTTTGCCATTGCAGCGCGCAAGGCCTGGCTGGTCATTGAGCGTATCTGCCCGTCAGATAGGCTTGCTGATGCACCTTGCACATAGACATTCCTTATGGATGAGATGCCCTGAAGCAGCGCATCGGTGTCAGACGCGCTAGGCACCACCACCCTGAGGCCCTCGGTGGCCGCAAATGCCGTGCTGTTGTATACGGCCCCTAGCGTGTAGTACTGCGTGGATATCATGTTAGGTGTTGTGTACTTGAGCAGAGTAGTGTTCAGGGTTGCCAGAGTAAGGGAGAGGTTTGCCGTTGCTATCTGCGTAGTGTTGCCGGTGCCGTTGATGTATAGGTCAACAACGCTCTGCTGCGGCATGGCGCTCGCGGACCCGGATGCGGATATGGTCACCGTTTTCCTGTTCTGGAGCAGGCCGTTTGGGTAAAGCACGCCTAGTGCGAGTATCGCGCCTATCACCAGTATGGCGATAACAGCAATCAAGGTCGTGTAGTGTTCTGTGCGCATTGGATCATCATTAATCATTGCACAACACACCTTAAATGTGTTTCTGGATTTTTAGGTTTCAGCCAGTAAGTCGCGCGAGGCCTAGAACCGTGCAAACCTTTATTTAGTTTATTCTGCATATCTACTCTGCGATGCGAACGTAGTCTAGCCTGGTAGGACTTTGCCTTGCCATGCATTGCGCGATAAGGCAAGAACCCGGGTCCAAATCCCGGCGTTCGCATTTTAAATTGGTAGGATAGCTCTGGCTACAGCACGATTGCTGCAGTAACGTGACATCCTCCCACCCGTAAAAGGCGTGGGCTTCCCCTGCGTTAAAGGAAAAAGAATGAAGGAAAAGAAAAAAGAATAAACAAATAATCGTAAAGTTCCTGCGGGCACTTACTGAATTATCTCTCCAACTGAGTACCTTGCCCTTACCTCGGTTATCTTTACCTTGACGGTGTCGCCCTGCTTGGCGTTCTTCACGAAGATGACGTATCCGTCCCTCTTCGCTATGCCGTCTCCCTTTGACGCTGTTGCCTCTATCGTGAGGTCCAGTTCGTCACCTACCTTTACCGGCTTGGGAAGGAAGTAGTTTGGCTTCATGCCCGACCTTCTCTCTCCGCCGTGCTCTCTGCCCATGCCCCTTCCTTCTGCTCCAGTCTCTTCTCTGCCATATTCTTCTTCTGACATGTTGTTTCCTCTTTGTAGGATCAGCTGTTATGCCTTACTACGTAGGTTATTTTGCGGTTATTCATTTATAAACCTATCGTTTCCCCGTTGACAGACTGGCATGGGTGCGGGGCTCTTGCAGGCAAGCTTTATATACCATGTTTTTTCCATACATCCACATGACCAGTGCCATGACAGCGGGCGTTGCAAGGAAAGTAGTCTATGAACCGGACAGGGCCGCGTGCAGGTCCATAGCAGACGCGTTAAGGGAGACAGCGCGCAAAGTGCCCGGCATAGGGGAGAAAGAACGACCCCTGCTACTCGCGAGCAAGCGTTTTGCTGAGAACCCTCAGGAATTCAGGAAGTACGACAACAAGCATGCAAACACCATATCCAAAGAGGACTTCCTGTACCGCATCGAGGAAGCGAATGCCATAGCGGAGGTGCTTGCCAAGAGGCTGCCTCCGGATTTGAAGGACGGCCTGGAGGGAGCAAGAGGCATGCTCCTAGACTTCAGCGGCGTCAACTTCTCGCAGATGGAGATAATAAACACCGAAGGAGAGTGGATACACCACACGACGGTTACCGGGGCCGACTTCACAAACTCGGTATGGGACAACAGCACCGTGGATTCCTTCACGTTCACGGCATGCAAGTTCAACGGGGCAGGCTGGAACAACATAGATGTTGTACACTGCGTGCTCATTGAGTGCGACGGCTTCATGATAGACCTGCAGGATGCGACAATACGCAACTCGATTCTGAAAAGGCTCAGGTGGGGCTTTGCGAACACTGAAGAGCTCGAGATGCATGAGACGGGGATTTATGGCCTGAGCCTGGGCGACTTCCCGAGGAGGAACGGAACGTATTATGGCAGGGAGATATTCATAAGAAGCAGCATAGCGACGGCGAAATTTCTAGGCCCAGCTGCGAGGAACTTCGGCCTGGATACCGTCTCCTTCGGGGGCGAGATATTCGCGACAGAAGCGCAAAGGAACATGCTGCTTGAGGCGAGGCGCAGCAGCGGCGCACCAGACAGCGACATAAAGCACCTCGTATTCACCGTGAAGGAGGTACAGAAGTCTGCGGAAGCGGCGGGGCCGGAGGACCGCGTTTACAGGAACGCCAAGGAGCACAACGCAGAGCAGATAACGAAGGCTAGCGGCTCCTGACTTTGCCTGAGAGTATGCCGCTTATGCTTGTGTATATGTAGTCCGGCTTCACTGAGACAAGCTTGTCGTACGGCTCCAGGCCCCCGCCGACCGCGCAGGCGTTTATGCCTGCGAATCTCGCGGCGAGGGTGTCCGATGCGGTGTCCCCGAGGTATACGCACCTGCTGCTCTTGACCTTGTACCTGTCCACTATGGCGAGTATGCCCGTAGGGTCTGGCTTGTACCTGCCTATCGAGCTTGCGCTCAGCACGAAATCGAAGTAATCGAATGCGCGCAGCATGCGCAGCTCGGTTGTAAGGCGGTAGCTCTTGGAGTCGCTGAAGAGCGCTATCTTCTTGCCGTTTTTGCGCAGGTACTTCAGCAGGTCTATTGCGCCGTCGCGCATCTTCGGGGGGAAGAACCTGACGTAGACGTCGTAGACCGATGCGAGGAACCTGCTCTTCGTCTCGCGTATCTCTGCGTTCCTGACTATTGCCCGGTATATCTTCTCGTTCCTCCGTATGTAATCGACATCGTACCGCTTGGTGAACAGGCGCGATACTGCGACTATGAGCGACGAGGTGCTGAGCGTGCCGTCCCAGTCGAATATGAAGAGGTCGTTGTCCTCAATCATTGACATAGGGTTAATAATGTTAACAACAAATAAAAGGGTGTATGATGACATAGGTGATCGCGGAGCATTTTTGCGATGAAGAAAGGTAGGCGGTCTGACATCATTTTGCATGGAACGTAGGTGGATATGGGAAGGGTAAGCGCGCTTGAAAGGCTGAGGAAGAACAGCGTCTCCGTCAAGGACATAGCGAGCCAGTTGTGGTGCGAGAAGCAGATGGAGCTGTACCTCATGCAGCCGTACAGCACTCCTGCCATGGCCAAGGGCGCCGCCATACACGCGACAATACAGGAGCAGGTGTTCGTTGAGCTTCCCATCGAGCCGGTAACCTGGTGGGACAGGCTCTACAAATGGGCATACGAGAACTATAATGGCATAATGAACATCGGCAGGGAGGGCTACTGCCGCGAGGTGCACATATACGGCTCGATAAACGGCTTCAAGGTATCCGGGCAGGTAGACGAGCTCCGCTTGAGCGAGGGCAGGATAATGGTTGTCGAGGACAAGACCATAAACGGCAACGGGAGCAGGAACGGGGTCGGGCAGCGCATAGACTCGGACAAGATGCAGTTGAACATATACCACAAGCTTCTCGACGACATGAAGATGCAGAGGTACACCTTCGAGAACTTTGCAAGGTCCTACGGCATAGGGGACAAGAAACTCTCTGCGGATTTCGAGAAGGGGATTAGGAGCCTTGGGGTGAAGGAGGAGTTCATAGGCCTCGACCCGATGTACAGGAGGATGTTCGATGCCGTTGCGCAGATGCCCGGGCTCGGAGACACGGTGAGGCTGAAGTACCTCGACAGGGAAACGAAGGACGTCATAACGCAGATGGACATGAAGTACGACAGGAAGGGCCTCGAGGCATATCTGCCTGACGCGATGGGATACTGGGCCGGCGACAGAGAGGCGAGGCCCGTGTCGGAAGAGAACAAGTCCAGGTGCAGGACATGCAGGTTCTTCGGCAAGCAGTGCACTGTGTGGTGGAACAAATAGGAGGAGTGCTCGCATTCAAGGGTTTACATGTTTCTGAAAGAGATGGGCAGCCTTCTGCCCAAGGAGGTCATCGAGTCGGCTGAGTCGCGCGGCATGCTCTCGCTTACACCGCCGCAGGAGAAGTCAGTGAAGAAGGGTCTCCTGTCTGGCTCTAACATAGTCGTGGCGGCCCCTACGGCAAGCGGCAAGACATTCATCGCCGAGATGGCGATGCTGCGCACTGTGCTGTGGGACAGGAGGAAGGCGCTCTACATAGCGCCCATGCGCGCGCTCGTGAGCGAAAAGTTCGCCGAGGCGAAGAAGGATTATCCGTACATCAAGACAGCCATGTCTATAGGAGAGCTTGACTCCCTTGACCAGTGGCTGAGCGCATACGACGTTATATTCATATCCACCGAGAAGCTGGACAGCCTCATACGCCACGGCGCCTCATGGCTGGATTCCGTTGGATGCATAATCGTTGACGAACTGCACATGCTGGGCGAGTACGGTAGAGGCCCGACGCTCGAAGTACTGATAACGAGATTGAGAAAATCTGTGCCGAACGCGCAGATCATAGGCTTGAGCGCAACGGTAGGGAACGCTGAAGAACTCGCCAAGTGGCTAGGTGCTGAATTGGTGAGCAGCGACTTTAGGCCTGTTCCGTTGGAAAAGGGAGTGGCCGTCAACGGAACCATAAACTTCGGGGACCGCGAGGAGCGCATGGAGGGGTCTGCAAAGCTTCCGGAGATGCGCATAGTGCAGGACACGCTGCACAAGAAGAAGCAGGCGCTTCTCTTCTACTCGACAAAGCGCAACACCGAGGCTGGAGCGGAACGCCTCTCGGAGGAGGTGCAGAAGCATCTTTCGCCGGAGGAGAAGGTCGCGCTCGAGGAGGCGAGCTCTGGGATACTCTCGGCGCTGAGCAGGCCGACCTCGCAGTGCGAGAAGCTTGCTGGATTCGTAAAGCGCGGAGTCGCATTCCACCATGCGGGCCTTGCCAACGCGCAGCGTGCCATAGTCGAGGATTACTTCAGGAGGGGGATAATAAAAGCGGTATGTTCTACGACGACATTGGGGTTGGGCGTCAATATGCCAGCGCATACCGTTGTGGTAAGGGACACGACGCGCTACAGCGAGGGCGCAGGCTCCGTGCGCATAGGCGTCAACGAGGTGACGCAGCTGTTCGGCAGGGCCGGAAGGCCTAAGTACGACAAGTACGGAAGGGCGCTGCTTCTCGCGCGGAACGCCGAGGAGGCGAAGGACCTGTTCCACAGGTATATACTTGCTGACCTCGAGCCGATATACTCGCAGCTTGGCGTCATGCCTGTGCTGCGCACCCATGTGCTCTCCTTCATCGCCACTGACTTCCTCAGCATGGAGGATTCCATAACCGCGTTCCTCATGCAGTCGTTTTACGGGCATCAGCGCGGCAGCGAGCATGAATTGCGCAGGATAGTGAAGGGCATACTCGCAGAGCTGGAGGAGTGGGAGTTCATAAGGCAGGGCAGTGGAAGGTACGAGGCGACGAGGCTGGGCAGGCGGGTGAGCGAGCTTTACATAGACCCCGTATCGGCCAAGTGGATAATAGACACGCTGCCCAAGGTGCGCGACGAGGTATCGGGCCTGTTCATGATAACCAACACTGCTGAGATGAGGCCGTACTCGAAGGCCACAGAGGAGGCCGAGGAGAAGTTTGTAAGGTACGGCAGTCTTCTCGAGGGCCAGGACGCATATGACAGCTACCTGTATGACCCCATAAAGCCCTTCAGCACCGCGCTCATGCTCAATGAGTGGATAGGAGAGGTCGGCGAGCAGGCGCTTATGGTAAAGTACAGGGAGACGCCGGGCAGCATATTCACGAAGACGAACAATGCAGACTGGCTGCTCTATTCGAGCACCGAGCTCGCGCGCATAGTCAAGGTCAATCCGCGCATGCTCCTTGAGCTTCGCGTGAGGATGCGCTACGGCATAAAGAAGGAGCTGCTCGACCTCGTGCGCCTCGAGCAGGTGGGAAGGGTCAGGGCGCGCATGATGTTCAATTCGGGGATAAAAACAGTTGAGGACCTGAGGAAGGACGGCGCAAAGGCGAAGGTGGAGCGCCTGTTCGGCAAGGAGGTATCTGCAAGGATTCTCTCGCAACTCGGCTCTGTACAGTGAGCACTCATTCTGGAAATACGCTTACTGACACGGCTGAACCGTCGTGAAGACCAAGGATGCCCCTCAGCCTGTCCTTCGCTATGAGCTCTATGATGCCCTGGTGCCGTGTTATCTTGGGCATGACAACCGCGCATTTTACGCCGGAAAGCTCGGCCCTGTAGACTGTAGCGCCGCCGAAGTGCTTGCCCTCCCTGTCAAAACCGGATATCTCAATGCCTTGCACGCCTTTCAGCTCCCCTATCCTGCTCAGATCTTCTGCAGCAACCCTTATGTTGAGCGTGCCTGCATAGGGTGCAAATCCCAGCTTGCCGGCCATCTGATTGGAGTACTCCCTCTGGCTCATGAAGTACCTGCCCTCGCCGAGCCCTGAAGCTACAGTGCCGTGTATCGTGATACGGATACTGCTGTCATCGCTCGCGCCGCTTGCCATGCCATCTGCCTCAGGAAGCGTTCTTGTATCTCCCGTAGCCCTTGATTATGTGCGTCGCCTCTCCCAGGACCAGT
>JAKAVL010000039.1 GCA_021817305.1 Microcaldota archaeon
CTATTTATAGGTGACAAGCACACCTACCAGCGTGATTGAATGGCAAGCAAGTCAGCAAAGCGCGATCAGGCAGAGAAGGCTCCGGTGACCAGGGAGATGATGGACAGGCTCAAGGAGCTCGCCGGAAGGAACGTACTCGTTTCAGTGGAGTGCGCAACAACGCGCGGCACAGAGGTCCACTACGGCTTCCTCATGGCTGTCGATGACTTCAAGGCCGTGACCATAGACAAGCAAACCACGCGGATAGCGCACTTAGACTTCATCGGAAAGCTCAGCGCAATAAAGAGTATAAAGTACACTGGCGAGAAAGGCAGCTACGTGCCAGTGTTCAGGAACCCAGTCATAACCCCCGGCTATCTCGCGCTGGAAGAGCACGAGAGGCGCAATTACGAAAGGCTCAGCTTCCCTGCCGATGTCGCAAGGAGCCTGGAGTTTGGCGATTCTGCAAGAAGGGCGCAGAGGCCAGGCAAGTTCAGGCCAGCGCCTCCGGAGCCCACGCCAGGCTGGTTTGACCATAACCCGTTATGATCTGCGCCAGCTTCACGGAAGGTATATAAACCATTTGCGGCATATAATATCGTTTTAATCCTCACAGGAAAGAAGGTGTATGAATGGCAAAGCTAAGACCCGCAAGGACTATGCGCAGCATAGCAAGCCAGGCATGGAGCAGGTACTCCATAAAGAAGCCACGGAAGAACTACGTAAAGGCGCTGCCCCACACAAGCCTTCTGATCTACAGGATGGGCAAAGAGAAGGGAAATTACGATATTCATCTCACGCTCAACGCCGACCAATACATACAGGTGCGCTCAAACTCGCTCGAGGCCGCAAGGCAGACGGCAAACAAGTATCTCGAGCGCGAGATACCCGGCGAGTACTTCTTCAGGATAATCACCGTGCCCCACCAGGTTATACGCGAAAAGAAGCGCGCAACAGGCGCAGGCGCAGACCGACTGTCGCAGGGAATGTCCATGTCGTTCGGCAAGCCTGTGTCCGTAGCTGCAAGGCTGAAGAACGGCCAGGCGGTGCTCGAGATAAAGACGAAGTCAGGATCCAGGAACGTCGCGAAGGAGGCGCTGCGCAGGGCCTCATCCAAGCTGTCTGGCACATACTCTATAGTAACAAAGCAGCTGAACTAATATTCGTAGTTCCGCTCAACCTCATCTATCATGAGCCTTAGCCACGGCGTGAAGCCCTCGGGGTTTTCGGCAATCTCCTTCTTCAGCTCCACGATGCTTATCCATCTCCAATCCATCACCTCGTTAGGGTTGGGCTTCGGTTCACCGTCGTAGCTTCCGAAGACTATGTGGTCGTATTCCTGCTCGGTAAGGCCGTTCCCAACGTCTGCCTTGTACGGGAAGTTGAATGCCTCATGCATCTCGCAGTCGAATCCCATCTCCTCCTCCAGGCGCCTGTGAGCCGCGTCTATCGTAGATTCCCCCTCCATCTGGTGGCTGCAGCACGTATTCGACCACCTGCCCTGCGTATGATATTTGTTGAGGGCCCTGCGCTGGAGCATGGTCTCGCCATGTTTGTTGAACACGAATACCGAAAGCGCACGGTGCAGCCTGCCGCCGTTCATGTGCGCCTTCATCTTCTCCTCCGTGCCTATCTCATTGTCATCCTTATCAACAAGAATTACTCTCTGTTCCATTGCATCACATTAATCTAAACACGAACGAATAAATAAGTTCCATCGGCCAAGGCATCTGCCGAACAGCTACGTCGCGCTTGCCGATACGTTCGCTATCCTTCCATAGTAAACTGTAGAGTTGCCGTACGGGCTGTAAGATGCCCATACCTGCCCCTGTATCGCTGTGCCTGCCACTGAATTCGCGGCAATGACGCTTATCCTCGCCGTTGCTGCAACCCCCGGAGCTACTCCGGAAAGCGATGCGCCTGACGCGCTGTATGTCCCATAACCCCCCACGTTAGGTATTTCCGACTCGTTAAGGAAGAATATCCTCGCGGCGCCCCACGTGATGCCCGTACCCTGCGTGAAGGTCATGCTGAGCAGTCCTGTCGAGCCGCTAAGCGACATGCCGAGGCACGAGTACTCAGGGCCTGCAGTGCACTGCGTACCGCTCCCTGACTGATTCATTATGGTGCTTGCTGTGGTATTTGCCCCGGACTGATTGGCACCGCGCGTGCCGTTGGCTGCCGTTGTGCCGGGGTATAAGGATGTGGTTGCCTGCGTCGCGTTCCTGTCCCCATAGTTCGTGTTGTACACATAGTAGGAGCCGATAACCACAAACACGAAAAGTATGACATAAGCGAATACAGCCTTCTTGTTCATGCAAACCCGTGATTGATTATTCAGCTGGAGTTAATAAATAACCTGCGCAAGGCTCAGCTGAAGGAAAGAACAATAAAAAAGAAAAAGGTTGGGCGAAAGCCCAACGAGATCATGAAGACTTCGCGGTTACTACTCCAATTTCAGTGTAGTAGAAGGTTGCTCCGCCGCTCGAGGTCGTGTACCTTGCCCACAGCTGGCCTGTTATTGAAGTACCAACTGAAGACACGCTCTGCACTATAGGCAGGTTGATCTGCTGCGAAGTTCCGCTCTGAAGCGTTCCTAACGCCACTGAATTAGACGTTGCTGTGTAAAACGCCGCAGTGTTTGCGCTGCTCACCAGAGTGCTGTTCAGGAACGCAACGTTCGCACTGTACCATGTGCTGCCAGTTGCCTGCCCTACTGTTACGATCAGGTTTCCGCTAGCCGCTGAAAGCACGCTTATCTTGCAAAGGAATCCCGACTGCGCCACGCATGCTGTGCCAAGGCTTCCGCCGTTGAAAACACCCAACGCGAACAGTGCAGCAAGGACCACCGCGATGACCAATATGGCCCAGCCGTAAGTCATCAGGTACTCCATGGCGCTTTGCGCTCTTCTAAATCCCGACTTATCGCCTCTTAAGTCCATTTCATCACTTTAACATCTGCAATTACTAACATCCAAATATATATAAAGCTTGTGCATGCGTTCGCCGAGGGTACGGCGTTTTGACCTCAGAGTATTACGCATCATATGCCAAGGAAATACCATATCCAAGGAAGTATCAGTATGACGAATGCCGCGGCAACGAATATCTCTATCGCGCGCATCGCCGCCTTGCTCCTTATCGTGTTCCTGTATATCCTCCAGCCGTCAAGGCCTATCGGGAGCGGCAGCAGGTTCATCACAGCGACAAGCAGGTTCAGCGCGAAGGCGAGCACGGCAAACTGGTACAAAAAGCCGGCAACAGAGAAGTAAAGGCCGCCAACCGCAGGCACCTGCTCCTGCTGCACGTATACCCCTATCTTGCCTGTTGAATTGGCCATGACGCTGTAGTTTCCATTGCTCGTGCCAACGCTGATGAATTCACCCGGGGCATCACTCCCCGCTGCTGCCTCAAGGGAGCCAAGGTCGGTTATAGGATGGCCATTCCATGAGGTTATAGCGGAGCCCGGCATTATCACGTTGTACGCCGGCGATCCTATGGCGGTGCCGCTCACCACGACGCTGTTGGCGTACAGCCCAGGGACCACGTATGCCATCATCAAGTAAGTGATTATGAAGAACACGAAGGCGAAGGCGTAGTTTGCCATCACGCCTGCTACGAGCACCTTGTTCTGCCTCTCCTTGCTCAAGGACTTGAACGCCTTCTCGCCGGCATCCGCAAAGCCCCCCACGGGAACGACGCCGAGCATGAGGAGCCCTGTGCGCTTCACCTTCCTCCTGTAAGTCGTGAATAGGACGCCATGGGCGAACTCATGGACTATGAGGACAACCGCGAAAGCCAGCAATCCAGCGACCAGCGGCACAGAGACCCCGGGAACCACCGGCTCTATGCCCGGAAGCTGGTTGCCGAGTATGGCGGTGTTAACTGTATGCGTCACCACGGCGCTGGACGTGAAGGAGAGTATCCCGTACACTATCGTTGCCGCGGGATACGCAAGCAATACGATTATGAACAGCGCGAAGCCCCCGGCGAAAATGCTGACAAGCTCAAGGGCAGTGATCCAGTCCAGCGCCGGCAGCTGGAACTGCACCGACTGCACGCTTATCGTATGGCCGGGGATGGCTATGAAATTAAGGGCGAGTGCAATGAAGGGCCACACGACAAAGAACATCACAGCAGTGAGAACCAGGCCCAGTGCCAGGGCCTTCCTCCCTATCTGCTTCCTGAATACGAAATAAGAAAGAGCACCGAAACTCATCACAAGTCCCACCTGCGCGAAGAACTCCCAGAAACGCGCCCTGCCTCCTGCAAGATCCTCGATAATGCCTATGCCCTTCCTGCCCCCGAAAACGAACAGCCCGCCGTACGACTCCTTGAGCGCGTTGACGCGCACTATGGCAATGCCTGCTATCCAAAGGATAGCGACAGCCGCTGCAAACTTCACGCCCACGGTCCAGTTTGCCTGGCCCAGGTTCCAGTAATAAACGAGCACAAGAAGCAGGAACGCAAGCGGCACCAGCACTGACGTGATTGCGGCATTATGCCTGAGCTTGTGTTTTTTCGCCTTCCCTGCTGGCATATGCATATCTTCACCTGCATATCTATTTATAGATTCTCTGAGTAGTTATCATGACCAAGGAGGGAGGTGGCGATATGTACGATTGCGAGATATGCGGCAGGAAGACCGACACACTGTATATAATTGACGTCGAGGGCGCTGAGCTGACCTCGTGCGCCAAGTGCTCGATGGGCAAGAACATAATAGACACCATCGGCGAGGACGATTCAAGGGGCCGCGCAAAGCCAAAGGCGCTTTCTGCCTCTGCCGTGCCCGAGGAGGAGATAGTAGAGGGCTTCGGCGACAGGATACGTTCGGCAAGGGAGAAGCTGGGACTGCCGCTGAGCGTTCTCGCGGAGCGCATAAACGAGAAGGAGAGCACGCTCAACAGGGTCGAGCACGGGCGCATGCTTCCTCCAGCGGCGCTGACGAAGAAGCTGGAGAAGCAGCTGGGCATAAAGCTGACTGAAGTGCCGGAGCAGGGTCCAAAGCCCGGCCCAAGAAAGGGCAACGGCCCCATAACGCTCGGCGATGCTGCAGAGGTCAAGTAACCTGCTGATCAGATGGCAGTTGACATAGGCAAACTCGTTTCCGGAGTCAAGGAGCGCATAGAGCTTGACGCGCTCTCCGGAAAGACGATAGCCATCGACGCGTACAACACGATATACCAGTTCCTTTCTATAATACGTCAGCCCGATGGCACTCCTCTCATGGACCAGAAGGGCAGGGTGACGAGCCATCTTTCCGGCTTATTCTACAGAACCATGAACCTGCTTGAGGCGCGGGTGCAGCCTGTGTTCGTCTTCGACGGCATACCCTCTGCGCTCAAGCAGCGCACAATCGAGGCGCGCATGCGCAGGCGCAACGAGGCGAAGCGGCAGTGGAGCGAGGCCCTCGAAAAGGGCATGATCGAGGAGGCGAGAACCCATGCAATGGCCAGCACCAGGATAAACAAGGAGATAGTCGAGTCGTCGAAGGAGCTCCTCGGCTTTATGGGGATACCATGGATACAGGCCCCGAGCGAAGGCGAGGCCCAGTCGGCTCGCATGACAAAGGACGGCGTGGCATACGCATCGGCAAGCCAGGACTACGACTCCTTCCTTCTCGGAGCGACGACTGTCATAAGGAACCTGACGATATCAGGAAAGCGGAAGCTGCCGGGGCGCAACGTATACGTGAATGTTTCCATAGAGCAGGCCCGTACAGGCGACCTGCTAAAAAGCCTGGAGATAGACCAGCGCATGCTCATAATGCTCGGCGCGCTGATAGGCACGGACTTCAACGCGGGAGTGGAGAAGGTCGGCCCGATGACTGCGCTGAAGATAGTCAGGACGCACAAGACTCCGGAAGCGGTTTCTTCGTATGTAAGCCAGAAATACGGGATGGACATTGGAGATGAGCTGGCAAGCGTCATGGAGCTGTTCGAGAACCCTGAGACGGCAGGCATATCGCACCAGGAGATGGAATCGATGGCGAAGAAGGCCAGGCCAGACAAGCAGGGAGTCCTGCGCTTCATGTGCGACGAGCACGGCTTTTCCCGAGAGCGCATGGCCAAGCATGCCGACAGGCTCGTGGAACTGCGCAACGGCCCCAGCCAGAAAGGAATAAATAAGTGGCTGTGAAATACTGAGTGTTGTGATCGCATGCAGAGAACAGTAAGCAAGAAAAAGAGAAGGGTAGGAAGGCATTACAGGAAGAAGGTCGCTATGTCGAAGTCCCGGAGGGCCGCGCGCACGCGCATGAAGAGGGTAAGGAGAAAATAGCCTAACTTCAGCATACCTTGCGCTTCCTTCTGGATCCGTTGTCGGTGAACCTGCCGCCATCCCTTACTGGGGTTCTCAATGCGCCTACAATATCACAATCAAGGGGCGCGTTCCTGTCACCATTCATAAATGGCATTTTCGAAAGGCGCTTCCTGAATACCTCTCCGACTACCTGATTGAACTGCCCCTTTATCATCGCAACGCCCCTCAGCTCCTGGCCTTCGAGCTTTCCCAGAACGTAGGAGAGCACCGCCCTATCGAACGAAGGAAGCCCAGAGCCTATTATCACTCCTGTATTCTCTGCGTTCCTGGCCACAGCGTACTCAGAGCCCTCGTCTCCTGGCTTGTATCTGCGCGCAAGCACTATGGGCTTGGACTTAGCCATGGCGGTTATGCCAGGAAGCAGTGATTCTGGTATGCCTCCGGATACAGTGGCCTCTACGACTATGCCGTCGCACTTCTCGGCTATGTCCTTAAATCTCTCCGAATTCACCGGGGGTACTATGTAAAACACGTCGTCGTTGTGGCTTATATCCAGCCATGGCTCCACCCTCGTATTCGGCGGAAATACGTGCTGGTAAGGATTTCCGACAACAGGTGCGCAGTCATAATGCATGCCGTTACTGCCAACCAGGGCGACGCTGCCGAATATGCTGTCGAATGTCTTGCTCGAGCTTCCGTTGTGCTGGTCGATTCTCTCGAACACCATCTCCCCCTGAAGAACCTTCCCATGGAAAATCACGAACACGCCGCAAAGTCCCTCGCATGCCGCGGTTATCGAATCCTGGAGGTTTTCCCAGGCATCGCTGTTTTTATCCTCTATGGTCTTGAAGGCGCCTGTAATCGCTATGGTCTTGAGCGGGTACTTGAGCCATATGGACAGGCTGTGCGCTGTTTCGACAAGCGTGTCTGTGCCGTGGGTTACTATGATGCCGTCGTACTTCTTCATCGCCTCGAAAACCTCCCTTGCAAGCACTATCCTGTCCTCGAAAACCAAGTCTGTGCTGTCCTTGTTGAAGAGGCGCAGCACGTCGAGCCTGACGCCGCCATCCCCGGACACGTATGAGCCGCCTTTCTTCTTGTAGCCCATCCTATCGGAAAGCAGCATGCTCTCCACCACGCCGCTTTTCGGCGCTATGCCTTCGGCTGTGCTGACGCTTGATATCGTGCCCCCTGTAGTAATTAAGGCTATGTTTCTTTGTGTGGGCATTATCCTAGCACCTCCCTGCAGGCGCGCAGCGGCGGTGTAAATTATATGCAATATCCACATTATTATAACTTTGCGCCTTTGGCATCCCTGGCGTGTAAATGCCGTTTACCGCAGGTCCGGTCACAAATTTGCGGCGCCAAAATCACAGGTTTATGCAGGACATGTTGTTGAACGCATATGCCTGCGCGTCATTGTCTGCACTCTTCATAAGCCAGTTTCTCACGGACTTCATGTCGGCAAACTCCTTCGCGTCTTCATCGTCGAACTTGTACGTCGTTATGGCCCCCCCAATCTCGAAGCATACTGCGACTTCCCTGCCGCCGTCGAGCAGGAGCACGACCCTCGAGCTGGCGCAGCCAAGCGCTACAAGGGTGCTGCACAGGAGCACTGACTTGTCGAAGAAATCCCCTGCGCGGTTGTCAAGTGTCTCGTTGGGCCTCTGCCAGAACTGTATGGGGAGCGGCACCGTCGAGACATAGCCCCTCACATACTCGTATGCCTTTGCCGCGGCCTTGGCGAAGTCCCTTGCATACTCATAGCCTTCGAAATCCGACTTGATTCTGCCGGCAAGCGCCGTAACCGCCGCATTATCGGGCTCTATCAGCCTTGGAAGGTCAGGTATGTAAAGCGCCTCGCTGCTCTCTATGTGGTCCTTATACCTAAGTATTACAGTGAGGTAAAGCGAGTTCGTCCGTTTGAGAAATTCGTCGCCCGCAGCACTCCCACTATCCAAGGACTATCATCGTTTTCGTGTTGACTATGCCGCTCTTGGCCTGTATATAATCCAGAAGTATCTCCTTGAAGTGCACCGTGTCCTTCGCGATCACCTTTAGCAGGAGATCAGCCTCGCTCGTCGTAATGTACGCTTCCTTGACATAAATTATGCCGAGCAGGTCCTTTATGAGCATATCCTGCGTGTACTTCATGTTCTTGAGGAGGTTGGTGTCGATATTGACTAGGACGAAGGCGGTGATTGTAAAGCCGGCCCTCTTCCAGTCGATCTCGCCCTTGTAGAACCTTATTATCTCCTCTTTCTCCAGCTTCTTGACGCGGAAGTGCACCGTTGACAAAGGCGCGTTGAGCTTCTTCGCCAGCGAAGTGGACTTTATCACCCCTGCGTCTATGCTGGCGATGAGCTCCTCATCGAGTTCGTCCATGTGCCCCCGCAATTAAATCAACGGCAAAAGGTATAAATCTTGCGTTACCCGAGAACGGCCCGCGCCTTCTCGAGGAGCGCAAGCTCCCTCGCGCGTATGAAGCTGCGGAAGTAATCGCTGCTTTTCCGCTCCCTCACTATGGCTGTGGCATCTTCCATGGAATGCCATTCGAGCGAAAATCTCTCGCGCAGCTCGCTCTTCGTGAGCCTCTGCGACGCCTGCGTTCCTTCTGTCGTAGCCGTGTAACAATACGATATCTGGAGCAGGCCTATTCTGTCCCTGTACTCCATTATGACACCGAGCTCGTTGCCCGCCCTTGACTTGTAGCCTGTCTCTTCAAGCACCTCGCGGCGCAGCGCCTCTTCAGGACTCTCCCCGCGCTCTATCCCGCCGCCGGGCACCTTGTAATAGCCCCACTTCGCAGAATGGAAAAGCGCGACCCTTCCGTTCATGTCGAGAAGTACAGCTCGCGCAGTCTTCCTCACCCTGTATTTAGACGCCCTGCGCCGCCTCAGCCCAAGGCCTTCCTCTGTGATCTCCGCAAGAAGCTCCATGCGCATTACTCGGGTCTGCCGATTTCCTTTTTGCCGTTCATGTACGGCACAAGCACGTCGGGCACCTTCACGGTGCCTTTGTCAGTGGCATAGTTCTCCACTATGCACGCCATTGTCCTCTGAACGCTTATGGCGGTGCTGTTCAGCGTGCATGCATACCTTCGTTCACCTTTCTCGTCGTACCTTATGTCGAGGCGCACGCTCTGCCATTCGCCTGCGCTTGAGCATGAACCTAGCTCGCGGTAGTCCCCCTGCCCCGGGAACCAGGCCTCCCAGTCGACCGTCTTGCGCATCTGATGCCCTGTGTCGATGCTGCTCAGAAGGACCAGCCTGTACGGTATGTTGAGCTCCTGCATGAACTCCTCGGAGTTCGCGAGAAGCTCGTCGAAGTATTTCTCCTCGTCTTCCTGCCTGCAATATACGAACTGCTCTACCTTGTTGAACTGGTGTACGCGGAATATGCCCTTCGTGTCCTTGCCGTGCGAGCCTGCCTCGCGCCTGAACGACGGGCTGAAGCCCGCGTACTTGAGCGGCAGATCCGCACCGGAGAACGTCTCCTCGGCGTGCATGGCCGCAAGGCTGTGCTCTGCAGTGCTTATCATGAAAAGCTCCTCGTCAACGTGCTCGAACTCCTTCATGGCCTCCGCCTCCCTCGCCTCCGATGCCCTGTAGAGCGCATCCTCGAAGACCCCTAGCGGCGCGACGCCCCTATAATATTTCTTCCTAAGCATGTATGGCGGCGATATGAGGGTAAAGCCCTTCTTGTACATCTTGTCGATAGCGTAGCGTATCACCGCCTGCTCAAGCAGAGCAAGGTCCCCGCGCAGGTAGAAGAAGCGCGAGCCGGCGGTCTTCGCAGCGCGAGTCTCATCAAGAAGTCCGAGTTCCGTAAGCAAGTCGGCATGATTCGGCCCCTTCCTTTTCTTGATGGTGCCCCATGTCTTGATAGTCTTGTTCGCCTCCTGGGGCGCGCCCACCGGAACTGACCTGTCAAGGACGTTAGGCACGTTCCATACCATGGCATCGATTTTTGATTCGTAAGCGGTTATTTCCGCCTCCATGGCCTCGATGCTCTTCTTGAGGTCCCCCAGCTCCGCTATTCGGGCCTTCACCTCCTGGCCCTTCTTCTTCGCTGCGGATATCTCGAGGCTGGCCTTATTTCGCTGAGACTGCATCCCCTGCAGCTTGGTCTTGAGGCCCCGCCACTTCTCGTCAGCATCGAGGAGTTCGTCTATCGGAAACTTGCTGCTCCTGTCCTTCAGCGTCTGGCGTATCTCCCCTATGTGGTCCCTTACGTACTTTGTAGTGATCATCCGAACCAGCATAATTATAGATGACGAACGATTATAATACTTATCTGGCAAAGATAAAAGGCATGCAGGGGTGGCAGAGCTTGGCCAAATGCGACGGGCTTAGGACCCGTTCCCTTAGCGGGTGCGAGAGTTCAAATCTCTCCCCCTGCAAATTCAATTTGCGGTGACAAGCTAGGGTTCGGAAATCCGGAACGGAAATCTTCAAGAAAGGATGATTTCAATAAGTTTTTCGATAACCTCAAGCAGGTGTACATGAGCGTTTCATGGTACCAGTTGCAGCAACTACAGTCCGTCCTACACAAGACGCAAACCAAGAGGTTCGCGGGAAAGAGAAAGACACCGAAATATGGCTCGCTCTCAAAGGCGTTCTCCGACATTCAGCTTCAAAGGTTCCTTCACGTTATAGAATCTGACAGGTTCCGCCTCCTATTCAGGTATCAGGCGCAGCTTGGGCTTAGAATAGGCGAGGCGGTCAGGGTAAACATAAACTCAATAGACCTAGAAACGAGGGAACTCACCTTGAAGACCGAAAAGGCTCAGGTTATTGACTCGTTATTGATACCTATGCCGCTGTTCAAGGATACCATAGCCTTCATCTCGAAGCACAAAACGGAGATTGAGAAGGCGCAGGGCTATCTGTTCTATGCGGATAAGCTGAGAACCAAGCGTCCTGAACCGTTCCTTGAGCAGGACTACGTCCGCAATAGGTTCAGGCACTATGTGCGACTGGCAGGGTTGGACGAGGTATACGATACCTCAGATGAAACCAACCCAAACAGGAGCGTAAGGCACCTCCATAGGCTGACTACCCACAGCCTACGACACTATGCGATAACCAGCTTTGCCAAGCAGACAAACGGTAATCTGGTGCTTACAAGCAGGTTCGCTAGGCATAGCGATCCCAGCACCACAATGACCTACATAACCACACGCAAAGAGGAGCTATACAAGGAGATAGACAACGCCTTTGGCTTGAGTCAAGTAATAGACCTGAAAAGAACGTTAAGCCATTGAATACAATTTAGTCTAGAAGCCGCTCAAATTCTTCGACCGTTAAGCCGGCCTCCCTTATTATTGCACGCAATGTGCCTCTTGGCACCTCTTTTCTATTTGGCACTACAGCTCTTCGGTGCGGAGGCTGCGCATTTCTGAGTATTATGTGGCTTCCCGTTTGATGGTCATATCTATATCCAATCTTGGATAGCGCCTTGACTACCTCTGCCGCTGATACTATAGGAATCTTAGGCATTCACATTCACCGATACGACTTCCTCTTTTATAGAGGGCGGTATCGGCTCATTGTGCTTCTTAAGACTAGCCAGATAACCGGCTATGGCGTCCTTGACGTTCTCTATGGCCTCTTTTCTAGTCTTGCCATCAGAAACGCATCCGGGCAACTGCGGTACGGTAGCTACGAATACGCCGTCTTCGTCCTGCTCTATCTCAACCCTGAAATATCTTCTCATATCCGTTCACTATACATTATACAACCCAAGCTATTTAAATTTAGGAGGCGCCCTGGCCGTAACTAAAGACCCCCCCTGAAAAAGGTCTTTAGTAAGCCTTACGGCGACAAGCCCTGGAACGGCCTCCGATTCACGAGGGACTTCTAACCATTAATAATACGGCATACCTCTTTAGTTGAGGTCTTTAGTAAGCCTCCGCCGCCTCACGCCCTTCACCTGCTCTGGGCAGGTTCGGGCGTGCCGAACTTCGTTCGGACGGCGACTACGGCTACTACGACCCAAAACGGGCAAGGCTGCTTCTGCCCCCACCCAGAAGCAGCCGCGGAGGTTCCTTCAAGGCTAGTATAGCCGTTGTTAGGTTGCTAACTTGCAGACCGTTGGGTCGTTAGCCCACGTGAATCCGAGGGATGAACGTGCTGGAGTAGCTTAAGGACCACAGGTTCCTTTGAAGCTAACTGCCTAATGTTGTGTTTTAAAGATGGCCTTGCCATATGCAAATGCATACGCAAAGACAATGAATGCGGCTCCGACTATCTCCAACGCCATAGAAAATTGAACGTACATGCCAAAAAATAGGATTACAATTCCAGGTATGGCAGAATAAACTGCGAATTTCCTTCCCGAAAGCCAAAAACCCAAAAGCATTAGCGCAAAAGAAACCGCAAGAAGGGTTTCGCCCCAGAAGCCTGCGAAGAATAGAGCCACTTGCTGAGGAACTGAGGGATTAACAATTGGCTGTGCCAAAGACATTCCTGTCATGGAGCCACTTTGGACGGCTCCGATTGCGATGACCCCAACTGTGCCGAGCGTCATGAAGACAGTGCATAATGCTACCCCTACTCCACCGGCGCAACTTGCACATTTTGCAAAAAGCTTGTCTTTCCCGTTCACGGTTTTACTATAACGCATTATGATCACCTAATCTTTATTGCGCTTATATTCTTCGCTATAAGAACCAAATTAAAAACTATGAGCATTGCAAACAAAGGCACTTGATAAGTCTGTAAGAAGTCAACAATAGAGATGGCCTCGCTCGTGCTGATGAATGCGCTGAAAAGTGCTAGAAGCGCCAACCCATGACAGCCGCATCCTGCAATGAAACTTCCTGCTACCGGCATTGCAGTCCCTATGCCTCCATTCAATGCGCCTAGCCTCTTGAATTTGTGGTTATGCGCCAAGGAGTAAATTGCAACTGTAAACAATATGGAAGATGTTACTATCAGGGAGTACATTAGATATAAGGGAACGTTAGTAAAAGCAAAGGCAATACCATAGTGTAAAAGGAACTGGAATACGGAATAATAGGAAATTGCAACTATGACATTCAATAAGACAAATCTCGGCTTATAAATGCCCTTTAATTTTTTATATAAAGATGTGCGAGTTGTCATCGTAAAACCTT
>JAKAVL010000005.1 GCA_021817305.1 Microcaldota archaeon
TCGCGATTCAGACGAGCAGCGCAACTTCATAAACGTGGCGCAGAGCAAGCGCTTCATGCAGACCATAGCCGTAGCGGCAAAATGCCACAAGTTCCTGAAGGAGGGTCTTCACACCACCATAAGGGGGCTGTTTTACCAGCTCAAGTTCTCGCTCGGCGACGACGTTGACGAGAACATATTCAGCGAGCAGGCGGAGTCCAACCCTCTCATAGAAGACATTGAGGTGTCATTGGGAGTGAAGCGCGAAGGACTGAACCTCAATGCGAACAGGAAGGGGGTGCTTGCGGGAAACATGCGGATAATCGACACGTTCGGAAACGAGAAGATAGAGATTGACTGCAGCAAGCAGGGCAGGAGCGGATGGGCGATACCTAGCGACGTGGACAACGACATAGAGTTCGTCGACGTGAAGGCGAAGTACGTTATTGTGGTGGAGAAGGACGCGCTGTGGCAGAGACTCAACGAGGACCTGTTCTGGAAGAAGGAGAATGCGATACTCATAACGCCGCAGGGGCAAGCGGCGCGCGGAACCAGAAGGCTGATAAGGAAGCTGGCTGACATGGGCCTTCCGATTTACGTTTTCACAGACTCCGACGCATGGGGATGGTACATCTACTGGACGATAAAGACAGGGAGCATAAACCTGGCGTACATGGGCAAGGATGTCGCGACGCCGGAGGCGAGGTTCCTCGGGGTGACGATGTCCGATCTTGATAAATACGAATTCCTGAAGAAGCTCACGATAAAGGCGAGCGACGTTGACCTGAAACGCGCGCAGGAGATGCTGAACTACGAGTGGATAAAGCGCCATGAGGACTGGGAGGAGGAGCTCAAGCGCATGATAAAGCTGAGGGTCAAGCTCGAGCAGGACGCGCTGCAGGGCCCGAGGCTCACGTTCGTCGGAGATTACGTCAGGGAGAAGATAAAGAACAAGGAGTACCTGTCGTAAGGCATCGTGCCCTGCGGCATCACTGCTCAGGCTATGAAGCCGTGCAGGATCCTGTCAAGGGCCTCTTCGTCCTGCCTTGCAGCAAGTTCTGCTATGTACTTCTGCAGCGCGCCGAGATCGGTGTTGTTCTTCTCGAGCTCAGTTGACACGCCACTCATGAGCTCGCGCACAAGGCCCGTGCCGAAGTAAGCGTATGGGGTGAAGCCCTTTACGAGATTCGCGCCGGCGCAGAAGGCCTTGAATGCGTCGTCTGCGGAGTAGATGCCGCCAGTTGCCGCTATCACGGCGCTAGGGAACTTTCTTCTTATGTCCCTTACGCTTCTTATCCTGTACTCGCTGAGGAATCTGCCGCTGCGCCCCGCGCTCGCGTATCCCCAGACATCCCTTATGCCCTCGGGCAGCTGCTCTTTGGGAATCATCTTCGTGTTTGTCGTCGCAACTCCATTGCCTCCGCCCTCGAGGAAGCCTGACACGAGCGCCAGGGACTTCTCCTTGTCCTCTGGTTCGTATGGACCAATCTTGACCAGCAGCAGGCGGCTCCCCGCATGCTTCCGTATTGCCCGTGCGGTGTCATGGAATACTTCCGGAGTCCTCAGCTTTGCAAGTGCCGCAGTATTCGGAGAATAGGGATTCCACACGAAACCGTTCACGTAGGGGCCGAGCTTAGACGCGAGGGTTTCTGCCTCTGCCATTGACACACTTATTGCGTCGTCACCCTCGCCGGGCAGGCCACAGATGCTCGCGTAGATGGTGCCCTTGCCGCCGCTGGCCCTGTAGTCCTTTAGATTGTTCAGCGCATATTCCAGGCCTTTGCTCGGGAATCCCTGAGCGTTGACCAGGTCGTTGTTGTCTTCTATAGTAGCAATGCGCACCCGGGGATTGCCCTGCCTCGGATTTATGACCACCGTGCCAGGAACCTGGAACCCGAAGTCGCTGCCCAGGGCATGAAGGGCTTCGAAATCCTTGTCCATTCCCGCAGCAGTGCCGAACGGAAGCACCTTCTCGCCGTTTACATTTACAAACAGATTCTTGTGTACGGCAGAGCCCGTGAATCCTGAGATGCGCGAGTACAGGCGACCGTACCTGTGTGAGAGGTGCAGCACGAAGTCATGCACGTCCTCGGGGTCGTTGCCGCATTTCCTGTAGAGCATGGGCCGGACCTTTTTGCGGAAGTATGCCGGGTCCGACGAGCCGCGCATGAACATCAGGAGTTCGAAAATCCCCAGGCGCGGGAAGGGCTCGTGGGGCTTAGTCTCCGGCATTGCGAACTACCATGGAATGCATTGAAATATCTGCTATAAATGTGACATCCTCTCCTAACTAAAGGTTAGGAGCTCCCCTTGCGATTGAAGGGTATGTTCTCAGTTCCTCGACACTGTTTGCAGCGCCTGTTGCGCTGTATTGACCTGCATCTCCCTGAGCGCATCTTTCCCTCTGTTCGAGGGTAGCTCTATTGAGTATGTTTATTGCTGCATTTATGTCCATGTCCATATGCAGGCCGCAGTTTCCGCATACGTACTCTCTTTCCTTTAGAGGCATCTCCTTCTTTGTGCCGCAACTGCTGCACATCCTTGTCGTGTCCCGTGCATTTACGTCGTTTATTACCTCCATGCCAGCACTTTCTGCCTTGCATGAAAGGTAGTTCACGAATCTGCTCCATGAAGCATTTGCTATCGACCGCGCAAGCCTGTGGTTTTTCTGCATGTTCTGTATGTTGAGGATTGTTTCCATGGTTCCTGTTTTGTTTTGCATTCTTATATACCTTCTTGCACGCCCTTACTCCTATCTTAAGGATAGGAGTTTGCGGGCGTGTTGAATGTTATCATGCGCATGCGCTTATTTCTTTTTCGCGAAGAGCGTGGCCTCCTGCCTGTTGCTCGGGAGCACCTTGACCGCATCTACTGTGAACTCGCCATCCAGCGCCTTCACGGCTATGCGCACGTAGTTTTGTATGTTTTTCGTGGTGCACTTTATAGTCGCGAGAGCCTTGCCGCCTTTCCTCAGGCGCCTTGAAAACATGAGCAGCGCCCTCGATGTTTCCTCAGGAGACACGTTCATGTCGCACATCATCAAAGACAGCGTAGGGATATCCTCAGGGTTCACGCTGCCGAATCCGGATCTCACGTGCACTATGTCGAACCTCTTGATTTCGTCCTTTATCAGGGCGCTGTCCTCTACGACGCATGCGCTTATGCCTAGCTCACTGAGCCTGTCGTAATCCAGGGCGCCCTTGTCAACCGCTATGACCTTCATACCCGACTTTGCGAGATGCGATGCCCATCCTCCGGGCGCCGCGCCGATGTCCAATACGACGCCCTTCTGCGCTTTTATCCCGAACTCGTCAATCGCCTGCATTATCTTGAACTCGGCCCTGCTGATACCGTTAGACAATTGCTTGTAGTGCCTGCCGGGATCCACGAAGCGCATCTGGCTGTAGGGCATGAAGCCTATGTAGCACTCCATCCTGAAGAGTATGATGTAGCACAGTACCTCTGGGCTTATTATGTCGACCATTGCGCCCTTCTTCTCGAGGCTCTGGCCGAGGAACACCTCTATGTCCTTTGCCGAATTGTCGCGCCTCGAGAGTATATCGATGCACTCGATCTTCAGCCTTTTGTCTGCTATCCTCGAGCCCTCTAGGACCCGTTTCACTGAACCGAGGTAATCGGATTCTTCCACCGCGCCGTGCGACTGCAGCTTCAGTATGCGGTAGATGAATCTTGCGCCATGTGCCTTCTTCCTTACGTCAGCATTCCGTGCACGGACTATGTAGAGGTTTAGATACCTAGCAACAATTTTATGATCGCCTAGAATCGCACGGATCTCCTTCTCGTTGCTCGTGGGAAAGAACAGCGACGCATACACAAAGTAGAGCATTCTTACAACCGTATCGGTTTGGCTGGCAAGCAATTTAGAGCTATCTTTTTCGCCTTCTTGAAAGCGCGTATGCGGCCATTTCCCCGTCCTCAGTGAGCGACAGCACTTCCTTCTTTATTATTACGCCCTGGAGCGCTTCTTGCACGAGCGACATGCCCTTGAGGTAACTGACTGCGTCGTTTATCGCGTCCATGCCTGAGTCCTTGAGCCATGGCATCCTGTTTATCTCGCCCCGTGTCGCTGAGCCGCGCTCCGAGAGCAGTGACAATATGTTCATGCTCAGGTCGTTGTTGCTCTTGAGTATGAGCTGTCGGCCGTCCTCAAGATTCACAAGTATGGGCTTTTCCTTCACGGAGCCCCATCTGGACAGTCTTGCGGCAAGGCTGGTGTAGCCGCCTTCCCTTTTCTTCTCCTGCTCGGCCTCCTGTGCATGCTCCTTGCACAGATAGACGTTTCCGATGCTGCTTAGCTTTATGAACACCTCGCTTATGGTGTACCTGTAGTACTCGTTGTAGCAGAGATCGCAACAGGTCAGCGCCAGCTCATGCTCCTCACGCGACGTGTCCCTTGGAATGTCCTTTACCCGCATCCTAGGCACACCCATCACCCTGTACATGTATTTGCACCTGGAGCACTCCGCGAGGACGTCCCATTCGTAGGTGTGTTCCAATGTTGGCCTTACGACAAGGGTGTATTTCGGCTCTGTGTCCACATGGACTGTAACGCTCAGGTCCGGAGCCTTTGCGTAGTAAGCCGTCTGTTCTGTATCCGAAAGGCATATTGGACACCGTTTTATTATATTCTCGAACCGCACCAGTTCGAAGGCCTTTTTCTCCGATACTACTACCATTGAAGCAACTTGCCGCAGTTAAAGTAAGCAGAATGAAGCCGATAGCAGATTTGGGCTGGAAGTGGCATGCCGCTTGCGGCATGCCTAAGTGCTGCGGCAAAGCGCGCACTTAGAGAATGCCTCCCACTGCAGACATGCGCAGCGGCTCAGCTTCCTCCAGGCGCCTCTTCGCTTCTCCGAACTTCGCCTTGACCCCGGTCACCACTGACATGACCCTTATCTCGTCATTGAGCTCCGGAATCATGCGCGCCCCGAATATCACGTTCGCGTCGGAGGCGAGGTTGTTTGTGACGCCTTCGCCTATCCTGGTTGCGTCGCTTATGGTGAGGTTTGAGCCACCTACTACGTGTATCAGCGCGCCCTTCGCTCCTTCGTAATCGACAGTGAGCAGCGGGTGCGTCCTCGTTGACTGTATGGCCTGCTCGACCCTGTTCGAGCCATGGCCTGCGCCAAGGCTTATTACGGCAGTCCCGGTGTCCTTTACGACGTTTCTCAAGTCGGCAAAGTCCAGGTTTATCAGGCTCGGCAGGGTTATGGTGTCAGCTATGCCCTTGACCGCATTGCCGGTTATATTGTCAACAAGCTCGAATGCCCGCTCAATCGGCAGGTTCGGAACGTATGAAAGCAGCTTGTCGTTCTCGATCACTATGACCGAGTCTGCCTGTCTGCTGAGCTGCTCTATGCCCCACTCGGCCTTGAGCTTCCTGCTGCGCTCCAACGCGAACGGGTACGTCACTGTGGCTATGACAGTGGCGCCCATCTCCCTCGCGACCTGCGCGACAAAAGGCGCTGAGCCTGTTCCGGTACCGCCGCCCATTCCTGCTGCGATGAACACAAGGTTATAGTCCTTCAATGCGTTCTCTATTTCTGCCCTGCTCATCTCTGCTGCCTTGGCAGCGACCTCTGGAAAGCCCCCTGCACCAAGACCCTGGGTTATCTCCTTTCCGAGGAGGACCTTCTTCTGGGCCTTTATCATATTGAGGTGGCCTATGTCCGTATTCATGGCTATGGTATCAGCGCTCCTTATTCCCTGCGTCATGAGCCTGTTTATCAGGTTGCTGCCCTGGCCGCCTAGGCCAACAACTGCAACTCTTGGCTTGAACGCATCGTAGTCGAATTCGTCTGCCATCAGATCATCTCTAGATCGCCAAAGGCTAGGCTCTTTTTCTTCTCCTCGAACTTGCCGAGTATGCTGGAACCCGACACGCCGGTCACTATCGCCACTATCTCAAGCTGGCCCTCGTACCCGGGTATTATGCGCGCGCCCCACTTGACGTTCGCCTTGGGATCCATGCGCTCCGTTATTATCTCCCCGGCTTTGATGGCATCTCCGAGTGTCAGATCAGAAGCTCCTGATATGTGTATCAGCGCTCCCTTCGCGTTCTCGAAGTCAACGTCGAGAAGCTTGTTCTTGATCACGGACTCTGCTGCTGAGGTGACCTTGTCGTTGCCCTTGCCCGTGCCGACAGATATGAAGCCCACGTCGCCGTTGCCCATAATTGAGCGGACGTCGGCGAAGTCTATGTTTATCAGGCTAGGCTGGGTTATGGTCCAGACGAGGCCGCCAATCGCCTTTGAGAGTATGTCGTCGGCTACCGCGAACGCCTCGTTCATCGGCAGGTTCGGAACAAGCTTTACCAGCTTGTTGTTGTCCAGTATGATGACGCTGTCGCACGCCTTCCTGAGGTTTTGTATTCCCTCCTCGGCCTTCACCTTCCTGACCCTCTCGAGGTCGAATGGGTAAGTTACCATGGCAACGACTATCGCTCCCTGCTCCTTCGCTATCTGCGCTACGACAGGGATTGCGCCCGTGCCTGTGCCTCCGCCCATTCCTGCGCACAGGAATACGAGCTGAGCGCCGTAAAGTATCTCCTCGATCTGCTGCCTGTCGACCTCTGCGGCCTTTGCTCCTACAGAAGGGTCGCCGCCCGCGCCCAGGCCCCTTGAGATGCTCTTTCCTATGAGCACCTTCTTTATCCTGTCATCGAGCATCTTGAAGTGCTGCACGTCGGTGTTTATGGCAACTAGCTCTGTGCCCTTCACGCCGAACTTGACAAGCCTGTTGACGGTGTTGTTTCCACCACCGCCGACTCCGATAGTCACTATCTTTATCTGCGTCGTTATTCCGCTATCTTCCACGCTGTTTTTTCCCAGTAGGTCTCCGGTAAAATCTACCATCTGATCGCCAGTTAGTGTAAACTACGGATATGTTTTTATACCTTGCGCTTCCCGATGAGGTAGCGGACGTTCGTTTACTGAGGTAAATTCATTATACTAAGATAATGGCGATTTTACCGGAGTAGTGATTAATCAGCGATTTACATATGCCGTTTGCACATATGTGGGCTGCTTGCTGCGGCTATCTGTCGTCGAGACTTTTCTTCTTCTGGAGCCTGAACATCTCTATGATTTCCTTGGTGGTCGTCGCATCCTCGGCCCTCTTGTCCCTGTAGCCCTCGCTGACTATCCTTGGGAAGCGCAGGGCGTACCCCTGCTCGTCCGGGTCATTGTAGTCCTCCTTTCCGCACATGTGCATTGGAGACCTTGTTATTTCGTCAGCGCGCACCTCGACCACATGCAGCGGCTCGACCCAGACGTCGGGGACTATGGATGACTCCACCCTTGCGGGCATGGCCTTTCTGCTGGACTTGCTGAGGCTAGACCTGAAGAATGACATCTGCTCCTCCGTGAAGCCTGTGCCTATTCGCGTTATGGACTCGAAGACGTCGCGCTTGTCGTTGTACGCTGCGGCGAGCATGCCCCCGAAGCCGAACTCGGCGCGCAGGCCCTTGCCTAGGAAGTAGCCTATGACTACGAGGTCCACTGTATCCGACATCTCCGCCTTGTAGCTGCGCTTCATCTTGATCCACGAGAACTTCCTCGCGCCAGCTATGTACTTCGAGCCCGGCTCCTTGGCTATTATGCCTTCGAGCCCGCTGCTTATGGCCGCGTTGAAGTACCGCTCGAGGTCCTTGGCCGATTTCGCCACTATCCTGTCAGTGGTCCTTATGACGTCGCGCTTCTTGAGCATGGATTCGAGCGCCTCGCGGCGCACCGCGTAGCCCTTGTCCATGTAGCTCTCGCCGTCCAGGTACATGACGTCGAAGGCGAAGAGGCGCAGGGGGAACTTCTCGGCCGCGGACTCGACTCCGTGCTTCCTTTTCCTCTGTATGGTTTCCTGGAAAGAATGAAATTCGCCTGCAGAATCGTCGTAGGATATCGCCTCTCCCTCGAATATAGCGCTGTGTGCGTCTGTTTCGTCGAGCGCGGCCTTCGCTATATCGGGGAACATGTCGGTCAGCCTCTCCAGATTTCTAGAGAATATCTCGACGCGCTTCCTCTTACGGTCTAGATGGACCTGCATGCGCAGGCCGTCGTACTTGCTCTCTGCGAAGCAGCTGTCCCCCATGCGCTCCATTATCTCCTCAAAGGTGTTGGCCCGCTCGGCCAGCTCAGGCCTGATTGGGCTGAAGGGTTCTGCCTCGAAAGCCTCGATGCCTTTCATTCCCTTTGAATACAAGACATCGGCCACCTTTCCAAGGTCGGAGCAGAGGTTGTAGGCACGCTCCAGGACCGGCTTTGACTCGCGTCCGCCGCCCTTCGCCTTCGCAAGCGCCTCGAGTATAGTTGCATCGCCGAGCCCGAGTCGCAGTTTTCCAAGCGCAAATCTGATTATGTATCTTGCCTCTACCGGAGAAGCATTGGAGAGCAGGCCGGCAAGCGTCCTGAGCTTCACGTCCTTGCTGCCCTGCCCGGATATAGAGGCGATCTTCTTCATCGAGTCAAAGACCGTGCTTATGCTGTGCTCCTTCCGGCCCATGCCCCTGAGCCTCGCCCTGAGCTTCAGTTCCTCGGCTGCCTTACCCGCATCGCCGCTCTTCCTGAATGCCGATTCAACGTCCTTGATCTCGAATCCGGTTGCAAGCGCTATCGCAGCCAGGGCAGTCTTGTCAGCGATTCCGGTCTCTATGCCCTCGAAAGAAGGCGCAAGGACGCCTTGAGTGAAGTACACGAGGGGCTTTATCTCTGCGCCTTCTGCCTTGGATAGCATCTCAGACAAAAGATCTATCATGGAGAGCCTTGACGATACGGATTCTAGGCGCCCGTAGTAATTTGTGACATCGCAGAAGAACATGCCCGCACGTTATCAAATTCCACGCAAACCTATTTAAGCATACACATGATAATTAAAATGCGATCGGGGCTGCGATGGAAGACGTTGTAACTGGTATAGATGGATTGCTTAAGTATGTCAGCGAGAACGGCGAAACCGATGCGACAATGCTCGCTTCCAACCTCAAGGTAAGCGAAAACACCATACAGGAATGGTCGCTTGTCCTCGAAAGGGCCAAGCTTGTCCGCATAGCATACAAGATGGGGAGGATGTATGTCGGGCCTGCGACAGTGTCAGTCAGCATAGACAATCAGGACGCCAAGAAAGGCGGCAACGTGGTGCGTTATGAGAAGATGACTCCTGCGGAGATGGAGAATCTTGCAGGGGTCAAGAGCTCAATAATGAAGGACCAGCTCGCAGTGCAGGAGAAGGAGGTTGACAACATCGCTCCGAAGATAAAGGAGCTCAGGGAGTACATACAGGAGGTGCAGAAGGGATTCAAGGACCGCTCGGCGGAGCTGAACAAGTACCTTGCTGAGCTGAACGCACTGAAGGATGAATCCGCTAAGAGCTTCTCCGGGGTAAGTTCATACAAGCAGCAGGTCGACAAGCTCATGGAGGAGCTCAGCAAGAGTTCGGGCATGGCTGACGGCGGAAAGTCGGCTGTCGGGGACATAGACGACGTGTCGGGCAACGTAGAGGCGATAATAGCTGACATGCGCGCTAAAGGAGCCGCGTTACGCGGCTCGTCTGAGAACGTGCTTTCGGAGTTCGATGCGAAGGCATCGGAGCAGAGGAAGCAGCTGGTACAGTTCTCATCAAGCGCGAGGCAGGAGGCAAAGAAGATTGACGAGCTGGTGAGCATAGCTGAAAACATGCTTGCGGAGTACAGGAAACGCGTTAACTCCTACAAGCACGAGTTCGATTCGCTGCTCGCGAAATCGTCACGCGAGCGGGCCGTCTTCCTCGACAAGACAGCAAAGGCGAAGAAGTCCGTGGACAGGGCGTATGACCTGGCCGGGAAGAAGGCCGGGGAGCTCGACGCGCTCATAGCGAGAGAGCAGGGCGGACTTGCAAGGCTGACGGAGCTCGACAGGGGCATTAAGGACTTAAAGCAGTCGATAGAGGGGATGTCGGCTGAGAGGGACGCGATCAAGAAGGAGATTGGCGAGCTCAACGACTCGCTCGACGGGATATCCAAGGGCAGGGGCGGAAACATAATGCAGGAGCGCAAGGACGTGTCTGAGGCGGAGGAGAAGGTCAAGAAGGTCGGCGCGAGGATAAAGGGACTCGGGAGCGGAAGCCGCAGCGTCGGCAAGAAAATAGACGGAATTACGAAGAAGAGATGAGTGTGCGCATGGAGGACGGAAACGGCGCTGAGGAAAATAAAGGCGTAATGAACAGGTACGAGTTCGACGTGAAAGGCCTGAAGGTGAACGTCGAGATATCGCGTACCGGAGATTTCGTGCCGTTTTACCGCATAGCCTTCCCTGAGATAGGGGAGGCTACTAGGGTGCTGCTGCTGTCGCTCAGGCCTGAGCTGCTCTCCCTGGTGCCGATAGACCAGACGAGGGTGGCAGACCAGAAGTATGCCGGAGAACTGGAGAGGAGCTACGAATCAGCTGCCGTGCCGATAATAGAGAAATACCTGCCGGGGACGACGCCGGAATCGATGAAGACCCTCACCGCCTACCTAATCAACATGCTGCTCGGCCTTGGGGACATAGAGGTGCTTGTGAACGATGAGAACCTTGAGGAGATAGCCGTTAACAACGCCACCGAGCCCGTATGGATATTCCACAAGGTGCATGGGTGGTGCAAGAGCAACATAAAGCTCAACAGCGAGGAGATAATATACCAGACATCAGAACAGATAGGCAGAAGGGTGGGCAGGGAGATAAACAACCTCGTGCCTATGATGGACGCAGAGCTGCCGGACGGCTCGAGAGTCAACGCGACACTGTTCCCGATATCGCAGAGGGGCAACACCATAACAATAAGAAAGTTCGCCAAGAACCCGTGGAGCATGCCCGCGATGATAGCCAACAAGACGATATCCAGCGAGATAGCGAGCATAATATGGCTCGGGATACAGAACGAGATAAGCATGCTGATATCCGGGGGGACCGCCAGCGGAAAGACCAGCTTCCTCAATGCCATGAGCGTGTTCATGCCGGCAAACAGGCGCATCATATCCGTAGAGGAAACCAGGGAGCTCACGCTTCCTGACTTCCTGCAATGGCTGCCGATGCAGACAAGGCAGGCGAACCCCGAGGGGAAGGGGGAGGTAACGCTCTACGACTTGATGATAAACGCGCTGCGTCAGAGGCCCGATATCATGCTAATAGGCGAGATAAGGGTCAAGAGCGATGCCGAGACGCTGTTCGAGGCCATACACACCGGTCACGCCGTGTACGGCACGGTGCACGCCGATAGCGCGCACGACACCATAATAAGGATGACAAACCCGCCGATAGGCATACCGAAGATACTCATGAGCTCCATAGGCGCGATAACCTCGCTCTTCAGGCACCGCAGGCTCGGCATACGCAGGTTGTTCGAGTTCGGCGAGGTCACAAACGACGGCGACGTTTCAGTGGTCAAGCGCTGGAACATGAGGAGCGACACCTTCGCAGACGGGGCTGAGCTCTCGAGGCTCAGCCAGACTATCTCGCTTTACGGGGGCTATACGCAAACGGAGATGAATGAGGAGATGCAGAAGAAGCAGCTCGTTCTGGAATGGATGGTGAGGAACAAGGTCTTCGACGTGGATGCATGCGGCAACGTCGTGGCGCACTATTACAGGAACGAGGACAAGGTGGTCGACATAGCGAAGAACAACCTCCCTTACTCCAAGGATATGTTTTAGTGGTGAAATGTCCGAGATCGATGCTGAATACGGAAAGGCCGTTGGCATGCTTGCATCACTCAGCGGAGGCGAGCGCATGCTCGACATAAACGCCGACGGGGTGCTCTCGGAGCGCATGCTGCGCGACGACATGAGCTATGCCGGCGCCCTGAAAATGCTCGCCGGGGTGCCGCAGGCGCGGGATGCCGCGCAGCACATATCGGTGTACCATGCCCTTGAGAGGATGCCGATAACGCATGAGTTCTCGAAGGAGGTCGTTGGGGCGGAGCACGAGCTTGATGCGGTGCTTGCGGGAGTGGAGAGCGCGATTGGCGGAATCGCGGATCAGGTTGAGGAGGCCATAGTCAGGAAGGCCCCGGGATCCGTGCTTGTAACGCTGTCGCTGCAGGACCAGATATCGGAGCTCGAGAAGATAAGCATCGGCCTGGATGAGGGCGCTTTCGACAGGAACAGGATGCAGATCATAGAGAAGGAGATAAGAAGCCTTAAGGCGCTGGCTTCCGCGGGCAGGAAGCAGAAGGAGGGCCAGGGCGACCTTGTAGAGCTCAGGGACAGGCGACTTGCAGAGGTAATGCTGAAGCTTAAACTCAGGTAGCGCGGGCTAAGCAAGCAATAAATACTATTGCATTGTTATTTACATGTGATTCGCTTGGCAGACCAGCAGACCGGTGTTAATGCGAAAGGCGCAAAGACACCAGTAGGCTTCACAAAAGGCAGGAAATTCCTTTTCTTCAAGATAAGGTCCAAGCCTATATACTCCGGGGATTCACGGCCGGCCCCGGCTCAACCGCCGCTGGCCCCGCAAGCGCCGCAGGTTGTCCAGCAGCAAGCGCAACCGGCAGCGGCCAGGCAGTCTTTTGCGCAGCAGGCAAAGGGCGCAGGATCGCGTGCGCCTGGAGGCAAGAAGCGCAGCGCATACATAACAAGGATAGTGGTGAACAAGAGGGGCCTGCAGGAGGCGCTCCGTGACGTCGGAGTCAAGTCAGAGCCTTATTACTTCGTAAGGAAGATGATGGCTTATGCCGTCATAACTGCAGTAGTAATTGCGGGGGTTGTGGGCTATGTGTTCTACAGAATGGGCCTGAATCCTGCGGCAGTGCTGGTCATAGCCTTTGCCTTCGCGTTCGCCTTTTACAACATGCTCTTCAACAGGTTCGTGTCGTATCCCCTGGACCGGGCCAGAAGGCTCGGAAGGGAGATAGAGAAGGACATACTCTTCGCTACCCGCGACCTCGTCATAAGCATGAGGTCTGGAATGCCGCTCTTCAACGCCATGACGGCCGTCAGCACAGGATACGGGGTGGCGAGCATGGAGTTCGCCAAGGTCGTCTCGCTGATACAGCTGGGCATGCCCATAGAGCAGGCCATGAGATCGG
>JAKAVL010000018.1 GCA_021817305.1 Microcaldota archaeon
CGTCCTCATCAGACACATCGAACTCGCCCGAGGCGTTCAACGTGATAGTCACCGACGCGCACCCCACGACAGTGAACAGCGCCTACTCAGGCACGTTCGCCATAACGTCCGGCAGCAGCCCGAGCGGAGGTGCGTATGCGTATGTGCCAATAACACTGACCAACTCCCAGAGCAGCGCCACCTCTGCAAACTTTCAGCAGATGGTGTTTTTCAACCCTACAACATACTCAGCAAATGAGATGGCGAACATGAGCAATATCGAGTTCACTTCCGGAGCTCCGATAGGCACGTCTGGCAACGTGCCGCTGTACTCGTGGATTGAGTCCGGAGCGTCGTCAAGCGCAACTAACTCGGTGGTTTGGGTGAACCTCGGCGGCAGCACCATAGCAGGCAGCGGAGGCACCCTCACGATTTACATGAACTTCATGACCGGCAACACGCCCGTTACTTCAGGCTACACAGGATACGCGCCGCAGCTGTGGTGCGCGTCCGGATGCTTCCAGAGTTCAGATGCACAGTACGACAACGGCGCGAATGTGTTCACGTGGTATGATAATGGCAATACCATAACAAATTTTGCTCTTGCTAATGGAGGCACCTTAACTCTGACATCCCAGACAAACCCCTACGGTGTAACTTCAAATGTTATAACATTAACAGGAACAGGAGGCTCTACAGGCACGGCAGCAGAAACTGTGGCGTGGAACACAGCCCCGGTTATAGGCGCCAATTTTATAATGGAGGGGTGGGAGCAGATAACAGCAGTTAGCAACGGAGCAGCATTTTTTGCAGCTATGGGAAGCTCTGACACCGCATTAACCAATTACCTTTTTGGCGTGGATGAAATGGACTGTGCATGTTCAGAAACGATTTATTCTGAGAGTGGAACCACCTCTACCTTGATGGGTAGCGCAGGTGGCACAACAACAGCAACAGCCTGGCACTGGCAAACGGCAAATGTATTTGGACCCGACTGGTATGATGCGCTTTATTCTGCTCCGCCGGAATTGGGCGGGACGCTTGTTGGTAGGGCTGCTACTCCAGAAGGAAACGTAGGAAGCCCAGATACGTATATAGGCATAGGGATGTGGGCAGGTGTAACTTCCAATGAATATTTCTATACCATGCGCATACGTGCTTCTCCGCCTGCAGGAGTCATGCCCGGCTTCAGCTTCGGGAGCGTGAGCGTGGCGTGAGGGGCCGGGGCTTTTGGGCTGAGGCATAGGCAGCATTTATATATTTTACTAATGCCACTATTAGTAACTAATGGGTGTATTAGTGCTTTTTGATGTAAAGCCCAAGGAGAAGGTTGCCGATCTGTATGGCAGGAAAAAGGAGCTGGATTCGCTTTCTACGTCATTGGGAAACGGAGAGCGCCTGATCATAGTGTACGGGCTCAGGCGTGTCGGGAAGACAAGCCTCATCCGCTCCTTTTTGGGGGAGAGGGAGTACCCGTTCGTGATTATCGACATACGCGAGATATATTTTGTGAGCGGATCGGTGCCGATGGGAATGTTATACAGTACCATCGTGAAGGAGTTCCTCAGATTCGCGGAGAGCATGGGCAAGGAGCCGGACATAAAACTGGACGGGGGCCTGAGGATAACCGACCTGCTCAAGGAGATGAACAGATGGTGCAAGGAAAACGGACTTGTACTGGTTATTGCACTCGATGAGGCGCAGTACCTGCGCTTCAGCGGCAGGGTGAGATATGACGGCGTAATAGCATGGGCATTGGACAACCTTCCGAACATAGCGTTCATACTTACCGGCAGCGAGGTCGGAATGCTGAGGGACTTCCTTAACCAGGATGATGAAGAAGCGCCGCTGTTTGGCAGGTTCAGGAACGAGATATATGTAGATAGGTTTACTGCGGACAGCGGCACTGCCTTCCTGAAACAGGGGTTCGGAGAGGCTGGAAGCATGGTGAGCGGGAAAGACATCGACGATGCCATAAGCAGTTTGGACGGCATCTGCGCCTGGCTTACGTACTATGGCCACTTCAGGACAGTCGAGAAAATGGAGCATGGAAAGGCCGTGGAGCAGGTCTTCAGAGAGGGTTCTGGCCTGGTCATGAAGGAGATAGAGGCCGCTATATCACGTTCGAGGAGAAGGTATGTACTGATACTCAGTGCCATTGTTGAAGGTATGAGCACGTGGGGCATCATAAAGGCGTATGTGAGTTCGAAGGCGGGCGCGGTTTCCGACACTGTATTCAGCTCGCTGCTGCAAAGCCTTGTAAAGCTAGGAATTGTAGAGAAAACATCTGATGGCAGGTACGTTGTGACTGATCCTGTAACTGCAGAAGCGATAAGAAGACTCAAGAAATAGCCTGGCCCCAATTCAGGCGTCATGTCAGGCTTCGGCTTCGGGGGCGTGAGGGACCTGGGCTTTGCAGTGGATTGGCTTTGGGGCAGGAAGGGACTTTTTGGGCTTGACAGAGGAACGGATGTTTTTATATAATGAAACTGTTCATCATATTAATCAAAAAATGGCATTTTTGACCATTATAATGCACAACATTTAAATACCTTCCCTGCTTATGATTCATCATGATAAGCAAGAGCGTCCTTCGCAGTGTGATAGAAGAACAGCTGAATGAGATAGAGGGCAGCGCGAGATTCGTGCCCAGAGCCGTGCTTCAAGGGGCACTCTCCTATTCCGGCTCCTCGGCCTTCGTCATAAAGGGGGTGCGGAGATGCGGAAAAAGCACGCTGATGATGCAGATCATGCGCACCAGGTTCGGGAACGACTTCGTGTACCTCAACTTCGATGATGAACTGCTGTTCGGCATGACTGCGGAAGACCTGAGGCCTGCGATGGAGGTCCTCATCGAGACGTTCGGCGACAGGAAGAACGTGTTCTTCGACGAGATCCAGAACGTAAGGGGCTGGGAGCTGTTCGTGAACCGGCTGCTGCGACAGGGCTACTCCGTGTTCATAACGGGCAGCAACGCCGACCTTTTGAGCAAGGAGCTCGGCACGCACATGACAGGCAGGCATACCGACGTGGAGCTTTATCCGTTCTCGTTCTCGGAGTTCCTGCTGGCGAAGGACCCTGATGCAGCAAGGCATGGCCTTTACTCGGCAAACCAAACCGCTCTTCTGTCAGGACTGTTCAGGGAGTACCTGTTCGGGGGGGGCATGCCTGAGGCCGTAGTGCTCTCGAACAAGCGCATGCTTATAGACGCCGTGGACGACATAATAAGGAAGGACATACTTGGGAGGTACAGCATAAGAAAGCCCGCAGAGCTGAAGTCGGTGCTGCGCTTCCTCATATCAAACTCGTCCAATCGCATAACATACCGCTCAGTGGCAGGTAGCTTCGGCGTCAAGAGCCCTGCGACCATAGAGAAATACATCTCCTACGCATCTGAGGCGTATCTCCTCTTCGAGGTGCGGAGGTTTGAGCGTAGGCTCAAAAGAATAGACAAGAGCCCGAGGAAGGTGTACTGCATAGACAACGGCATACTGGTAAAGAACTCTCCGGCAATGCTCGACCACAAGAGCGATGCGCTGGAGAACCTGGTTGCCGTGGAACTCAAAAGGAGAGGCAAGGAGTTCTATTATTATGTGAGCGGGGGCGGACGCGAAGCAGACTTCGTAATACCATCTGAGAAGACGGCGATGCAGGTGTGCTATGAGCTGAACCCCGGAAACATGGAGCGTGAGGTCAATGGCCTGCTTGATGCTGCCTCTGAAATAGGCGCGGAGAAGGCGCTCATACTTACCTTTGAGCAGGAGCAGGAGCTTATGCGCAATGGCAGGCGCGTAGAGATAAAGCCGGCATGGCGCTGGCTTCTGGAAGAAAGTGCCTAGGCCAGCAGCATTTGAAACTGTGCCTGCCCCCTCCCAGCGGCGCGATGCCAGGCTTCAGCTTCGGGAGCGTGGCGTGAAGGCGCTTACTCTGTTTATGACATGCCGACTCGTTGTTGTGATGCTGCCAAAGCTCAACCTGCCTCTTTTTATATCTTGAATGCCCATGTATATACGTGGTGTGCGGGTGGCTTACGGTCCATGGGACTGAGGAAGCTCCCTCCACGCAGACGGTGCACGGCTTAAGGCCTGATTCGGAGCAGAAACGAGACCGCTACATTACACAAGCGATGACGCAACGAGCGTAATGGTGCGGATGAAACGTGCCGATGCGCACCGCGTGAGCGTGCAAGGCAGAACGCCGCTTAGTCAAATGCCACTAGAACAGAAGAGGGGCTACGGCACACCACAATGCTTATATATCACTAAAGTGAGGTGCATAGCGGTGCGATGTCAAGATTCAGGAACAAAGGCAATGGACCGGATGCGCTGCAGGTAGCTGCAATGCTTTATCCGATAAAACGGCAGGCAAAGGAGTCCGGGCTGCAGGATAGGATAGACGCGCAGGAGTACACTGACAGGCTGCTGGACGTGGCGAGGAAGCTTCACACGTATCCCGAGCAAAATGCAGTTACGTTCCTGCGCCTTGCAAGGGAACGGCCCAGATACGCGAACATATTCGCCTCGCTTCTTGAATTCCAGTGGGACACGTGGTCGCAGATTAATGGATTCACGTATAAGGACACAACTCCGTTGGCGCTTACCCTGGCTAGCGGCCACATGCAGCCGATTCTTCCGGTAGGGGAGGAGCCTGCAGAGGGCATAGCCAAAAGCCTGCCAATCAAGCTCGAATTCCTTGCGCTTCTTGCGTCCAATTACAATGCGTACGGCGGAGTGATAGGGCTTTCTGCAACCAGGGCAATACAGATGAATTTTGAAGACGCCGGGAGGGCTTTTTATAAGATATCCCCGGAGGGGACTGCGATTCCCCCGACGGTGGGCGAGGTCCTTGGCATAAGGGAGAAGTCGCATGATGGAGTAGTCGCGGCGCTTGAAAGGCTAAGGATATGCACAGAGAAGTGGGAGGGAAGAGGCGCAGGGCCTTTCGGAGCCGTTAGGCGCATACGCCGTTGAGGGCCCTGAGCTGCTCAGTAGAACTGGAGGCTTATGCGCATGCGGGGGTTCGTGATATGAAGTACCTTCCTGTCTGGATTTATATTTCTTTCGCGCATAGGCTTACGCGAAGGTGACACTATGAGGAAAAGAACCCATCCAGGAAGAAGCTTGTCGCGAGTTGTGCTAAGCGAGATGAGGCTGGCTATGAACGCGAAGGATGGAATGATGGGCGACCTCGCGGCACTTGTCCGCGGGAGACGGCACGCGAGCAACTCGGAAAAAGACATTCTCGTGCGCGCCAGCAGGGCCTGAGCTGCTTAGTCCCGGCCTTAGGCCATGCGCACTTTGAGCTTCTGTATCAGCGATACGTCCTCGGGCGCGACGTTGCGCATCCTGCCGAGATGATAGGATATGTAGTCCCCGTAGTGCAGCAGGTACATCGCCTTCTCGAAGTCGCTTCTTCCTTTAGCCCTTATCTCATTGAACTGCGCATCAGTTATATCGGCTGTCACGGCGATCCTTTTCCTAATGCGCTCGCGTTCCGAAGCGAAAACCATGAAGTAGAATTTGCCTTTTGAGTAGGTCTGCGCTATTGCCATGGTGTCGTTGTGGTTCAGCTCCGGGAAGCTGTTTGAGTATGCAAGCACCTTTGCGTTCTCGTTGAACTGCGTCTTCCAGCGGTAGGCTATGCTTGCGAACGGCCTTGAACCGAATATGCAGGGTATCTTCTCGCCCTGCATTATCGCCTTTGCGTGGGCCTTGCACTCGGAATTGTCCTTGTCGAGTTCCGACAGCAGCCAGTACGCCGACTGTATGCTCTTCTTCTTAACCATGCCGAAGGAGTTGAGCAGGGGCATTAGCATGTAGCCTGTTGCGGACCTCGGCTGGAGCGTTGCGTTTGGTATGGCGATGTGCTGGTTGCCCAGCCCCTTAAGCTTTCCGCCGCTGCTTATAGTGACAACGTGCGCCTTCTTCCTGCGCGCCTCCTTGGTAGCGCTCACCGTCTCCTCCGTATTGCCGGAGTAGCTGATGCCTATGAAAAGCGTTTCCCTCGACACGAATCTTGGTATGCTGTAGTCGTCGACCAGGTGTACAGGAACCTCGGAGTACATCTCGCGGAATATCTGCCCTGCGACGCCAGAACCCCCCATGCCTGCGATGACTATGTTCTCAAACCCCTCATTCCTGCATATCCTCTCCTTGAAGAACAGTTGCTCCTTCAGGAAGTGCAGTTCATCTATGAACTCCATGCCAATAATACGCCGTTCGACATTTAAAGGCTTGCGCTCAATAGGCATGCTTTGACATCAGGAATAAATACCATTTGCTGGATATGCATTAGGGTGATGTTCTGGGCGTGGCGCTGAGGCTTGTGGGGCAGGACGACGCAAAGGGCAATGTGCGGGCAGATTCAGGTGCAACGCAGAAAGGCGGCGTTGCTTCGGAGGCGATGAAGCCCTCAAGCGTGTATAGCGAGGTCAAGAAGCTCATCGATGCGCGCAGGCCTGCTGAAGAAAAGACAGAGATTGACGACAAGGGATTCAAGCTCAAGGACGTTGTGAAAACCCCCGGGACTGCCGCGGGGCTGTGGGAGGAGATAAGCAGGGACAATAAGACGCATCCGGAGTGGGAGATGGCGATGCCGGCAGCTGCGCCGGCGAGGCGCGGGGAGGGAGTGGCCGGTGCCATAGGGCGGGCGGAGCCCGCCATAGTGCCTCTGCGCAGGGAAGTGCCCATTGCGGGTGAAGAGAAAATAGGGCTGGGCAGCGGGCTTGACGCAGGGCTTCTTGAGGAGATGAAGCGCAATGCCAGCGTGGCCATTGGCGTGCTTTCGCAGGACGAGAATGCGGCGAGGGCGGTGCTCCTGCAGAAGGATTCCGAAGGCATGGAGATTGCTGTGCATGCCGTAAGGCTGCACAGGGAGTTCGCGCATAGGGTCGCTGAGGTGCCGTGGGCAGCTGCGATGAAGTTCAGCGCGACTGTGAGGGGCCAGTCGGAAAACAGGGCCAGGTGCCTTGCAGAGCTTGCGTTCGAGGCGCATCCCAGCACCGCTCCTCACATCGTAAAGAACGTAGGCCCCATACGCAAGATGATGAAGGCCGGAAGCGACGATGACGTCGTAAACTCTGAGTGGCTCATAAGCAGGGCTGTCGGCGTGATTAGGGAAGCGGTTTCTGTAGTAAAGAACGGCGGAGGCGGTAATGACAAGAGGACGAGGGCCGCAAAGGGCATAGTCTACGAGGCAGTAGAGCTTGGCGTCCTTAAGGCCGGCTCGCTCGAGTTCGTTGACCGGCAGGAGAATGGTGCAAGGAATCAAATCTAATAACCTTGCCGTTGTCATGTAAATGTGGTTGCATGGACAACAAGCTGCTCGACCTTTCTGGAAAGGTCGCCATAGTCACGGGAGGCGCAGCTGGGATTGGATACGGCATATCGTACAGGCTCGCCGAGGCCAGAGCCCGCGTCGTAATAGCCAACAGAACCGCAAGAGACGCCAGTAACGCAGTGCTGAAGCTGAAGAAAAAGGGCTTCAAGGCCACAGCCATAAACACCGACGTATCCATGGAGGAGAGCGTGAAGCATCTCGTGGAGCAGACGGTGAAGGAGTTCGGCCACGTAGACATACTAGTCAACAACGCAGGCATATATCCCACGATACCGCTCGTCAACATGACGCTGCTCGACTTCGAGAGGGTGCTTGCCGTGAACCTAAACGGAGTTTTCCTGTGCACGAAGTACGTATCAGAGCATATGATAAAGAGGGGGGAAGGTAATAAACATAACCAGCATAGACGCGCTGCATCCGTCGTCTGTGGGCCTCGCGCATTACGACGCTTCAAAGCACGGCGTCTGGGGCTTCACCAAGAACATAGCAGTTGAGCTTGCGCCACATGGCATATGGGTAAACGCCATAGCCCCGGGGGGCATACTCACCCCGGGAGTGGAGAAGATGCAGAAGGACATGCCTATGCCGAGCGGCGTGGACATGCAGAAGTTTCTCAAGGCATTCACAGAAAGGATACCGATGGGCAGGCTTGGAACTCCAGATGACATAGGCAAGGTTGCGTTGTTCCTCGCATCGGACATGTCATCGTACATGACAGGGTCGCAGATAGTCGTTGACGGCGGAGTTCTACTGAAGTAGCGTCTCTGCGCAACGGATTTAGGTTTTGCCTGTGTAATGGTAGTGGTGAATCTATGGCATATGACTTCATAAAGTGGCTGGGCCACTCGAGCTTCTTGTTCGAGGACAATGGAAAGGTGGTGTACATAGACCCGTTCAGGCTGAAGGGTCAGACGAGGAAGGCCGACGTTATATTCATAACGCATCCGCACTATGACCACCTTAACATGGACGACATAAAGAGGATAGCCACGCCCTCCACGAGGATACTCGTCCCCAGGGACAGCGTCGGCAAGCTGAGGGGATACGACGTGATAGGCGTCGCGCCGGGGGAGGAGCACGAGGTCTTCGGAATGAAGGTCAGCGTGGTTCCCGCGTACAACGTGGTCAGGGAACGCCTTGACAAGCACCCGAAGGCAAAGGGCTGGGTCGGGTACATAATAACCACTAACGGAAAGAGAGTCTACCACGCGGGCGACACGGACGACATACCGGAATTGGGAGGCATAAGCGCCGACCTTGCTCTGCTGCCGATGGGAGGCACATACGTAATGGACGTTGATGAGACGATAAGCGCATCGCGCAGGGTCAAGGCCGTGAGCATCGCGCCAATCCACTACCGGATGCTCCTGGGCGAGAAGGGCTCGAAGGATGCGGAGGAGAAGTTCCTCGGCGGAGTCAAGAACGGGATAATACTCGAGGAGGACAGCCCAAGCTACAGCTTCTGAAGAGCTGCGAGACCTTTTGCGACGCCGAGTATTCGCTCCGGTGACATCTTGAAGACCCTCTGCGAGCAGTCGTTGCCTTCGATGAAGCGGCTTATGTCCTTGCTTCCCACGCCCAGCTCCTCCTTCGAATCCAGGATGGCGTTGCGCAGCGTCTTCTTCTTGTGCTGCATCAGCAGGTTTATTATGAGGTCTTCCTGCCGCGTGATCCCCTGCTTCCCCGGCTTGAGGAATATGACCTCTGAATCCACACCGGGTATTGGCCTGAAGCTGCTCCTGGGCACGTTCATTATCTCGGTTATCCTGAATGAGAGGGCACACATGACGCTGAGCCTGGAGTAGCTGCTTGTGTCCTCCCTTGCCAGCATGTGCTCGACGAACTCCTTCTGCAGGCACAGCACGGCCTCGAGGCCGTGCTCCCTCAGCCACACGATTATCTTGCTCGACATGCTGTACGGCACATTGGCTATGACTATATCGACTTTGCCGAGCCCCAGCTCATCCGGGGCCGCGAGGAAGAAGTCCCTGTTCACGAGCGTGAGGTTTTTGTACTGCAGAGCAGCGCCAAGCACCGCGAACAGCTTAGTGTCCTTCTCTACTGCTATGACCCTCTTCGCCACCTTGCACAGCTCCTTTGTGAGTATGCCCTTGCCCGGGCCTATCTCGAGAACCGTCTTTCCGTGCGCGTGGGCAGCCTCTGCCTCGGCCACGGTGGTGCTTATGAGGAAGTTCTGTCCCATGTACCTTTTGCCGGCTTTTGCCATAAAACCAAACGATTATATTATGCACCCATTAATAAATAGTTTACAATGGTAGTTCGCATGGTAAGCATAAGCTCTATTTTCAGCGGAGTTGCGGCTTCAGCTGCGCTGAGCAAGTACGGATACATCGCGCTCTTTGGGCTCATGGTCCTTGAATCCGCCTCGCTGCCCATACCAAGCGAGGTTGTCCTGCCCGTCGCTGGCCTTCTTGCCGCGCAGGGGGCTTTCAACCTCTACGGCGCATTCATCGTTGTCGTCATAGCCGGCATAGTGGGCATAACCATAGACTACTTCATAGCATACTTCGTGAGCAAGGACGTCGTTTACAAGCATCTGCAGCTCTTCCGCATCAAAAAGGAGACGCTGGACGGCTTCGACGCGTGGTTCAGGAGGAATGGAGTGTTCGCCGTTTTCTCTATGCGCATGGTGCCTGTGCTCCGCGGCCTGGTGAGCTTTCCTGCGGGCTTTGCGGCAATGCCGAAAAAACAGTTCTACGCCTATTCAATACTGGGTTCTGTCATATGGGACGCGGTGCTCATGAGCTTCGGCTACTACGCACTGCAGGGCAGCGTAACAGTTGCAATAATCGCCATAGCCATAATGGGTGTGGCTCTGTACGGGGTATACCTGCTAATGGCGAGAAAGTTCAGGAAATAGGTTACTCGGCGCGTGGCGCTATTACGTGCTTCTCGACTATCTTTATTACCTGGTCGATGGCCCGCTTTATGTCTGATTCCGTCTTCGAGCCGGTGCATATGACCTTGCCGTTCTTGAAAAGGAGAAGCGCGGTCTTGGGATCGTGTATCTTGCATATGGCACCCGGGAACTGCTCCGGTTCGTAGTCCACGTCCTGTGAGGCCTTGGCTATGGCGTAAAGGTCAAGCTCGACTCCAAGGTCGGCGCTTGCAACTATGTTCTCTATCTTGTAGGCCGGATGAAGCGATACCCTTCCGGGCTTCGACTGCGAATGACCCTTTGCCATTGAACCACGTTTAATAATCAGGTGAAAGGTATATATATGTTCTTCTGCCAAATTCCTTAAGACTACAAGGGCACAGTGGTACTTATGACACAGAGGTCACACGGACTGTTTTCAGGCAGAACCAGGAACCTGGCGAGGCACAACATGCCTTCAAGGCTAGGCATCAGCAAGAAGATAAAGCACTTCGAGAATGGCGACAGCGTAGTGATAATGCCGAAGGGCAACTTCCGCAACATACCGCACCCGAGATACAGGGGCAGAATAGCTACCGTGGTTGAGAAGCGCGGCGATTCGTATGTGGTGGAGATCATGGTCTCGAAGTCGATGAAGAGAACGCTGATTGTACCGCAGATACACCTAAACAGGCGGTGAACTGCTCCGTATTATTCCTTGATTCTCGGAATATCAGTAGGACTAGCGAATGCTCAGTACGGCCTTGGCTGCGCCGGGGGCCTCGTGAGTATGTAGAAACGAAGGCTTAGGAATAGACTCCGCTAGGGAAGCATCAGAGCTCGTCATGATCGATGTACTTTACCAATTCCACGATTTTCAGGCTGTCGTTTATAATATAAAAAAGAAGGCTGTTCTTTACGTGGGTTTCCCAAACTCCCTTGTATTTGGAGTGCAGCGGATGGCCCGAGTGATATGGATCCTCAAGAATCCTCTCGACCTTTCTGAGGATTTCCTTGTGCGTTTCCGGATCTTTTTTGCTTAGCTTCGTCAGTGTCTTCCCGACGCCCTTCGCGACCCTTAGCGCGTATGGCATCACCGCACCAAAAATCAGCTGACAGCCTTCCTGAAGCTTTCAAAGTCCTTGTATTCTGCGTACTTTCCGGATCTCAGCTCCTTTATCCCCCTATCCAGGGCTTTTTCTGCTTTCTTGCTTAGCTTTGTAGGTTTGCTCTCCAGCTCACCCACAACTATCTCGAGCAGCTCAGTGATCCTGTCCAATTTACCGAATATCTTTTTCTCATTCAGTATCTGGACTTGTTCCTGTCTCATGTATCCCACGTTGTTATTTCTGCATTCTAATTATTATATCTATGCTGCCTGTGTTGTCCGGAAGACGCAGATAATGCAGCAACTTGCACAAGTTCAGTACGGCCTTGGCTGCGCCGGGGGCCTCGTGAGTATGTAGAAACGCGAGTCGCCCTTGAGCTCGAGGATTATCCTGTCGGTAAGCAGCTTTATAGGATCCTGGAGCAGCGATACGCGCTTGCCCATGTCCTCGAAGCTCTCGAAGGGCTTGTCCTCCCTCGCATCGAGTATCGCCAGGAGGTGCTTCTTGCCTATTCCCGGAAGCAGCTCGAGCGCGTGTATGCGTATGTTGAGCGGCGACGCGTTGTTGAAGAAATCTACAAACTTCTTCTCGTTAGATTTTATTATCTTTGCTATGGCGACATGCAGCTCGCTCCTTGCGCCCTCCGTGAGGTTCGCATAGGTGAGCCTTGACTTTATGAGCGCTATCTTGTCGCGTTCTCCCTTGCCTATGTAAAGCCTTTCCTCCACTTTTATCTCAGGGTTCTTTGGAACGGCCTCGAGAAGCGTGAACCTGGTCTCGCCTATGAGCTGTACTATGGGCTCTGAACGTACGGAGAACGACTTCCCTGTCGGGAGGTAGTCTAGGACGAGTGCATACTCCTCCAAATCTTCCCTATGCTGCTCTGCTTCCTCCATCGGACCCACCACGCCTTGGTTATTTGCCACGGTTCTTTTCGACTATCTCGAATGCCTTCTCTGCCGTACCTTCCGGCGGAGTGACCTTCTCATTCGCGAGAACCTGCCTTATCTGCAGCACATCCGTAGGCATGGTATCCACCAGTGACACACACGCCTTCTGGCTTATGCCAAGTGCTTCCAGCTCAGCGCGCATCTTGGCGGCCTTGTCCGCTGAAAGCTGCGCAAACTTCTTTACATGATCGTATGACAATTGCTGCTCGTAGCCGAGCTCGCCGTCCTTCTTCCTTGACTCGAGTATGTCCAATACCTCCGGTATCGATGCTGTCCTTCCTGCCTTCTCACCGTCGTTTCGCACCTTATGCACCTCCTTATATATTGAAAAATGACATAATATAAAGCTTTTGTTTCATTTGTAACACTTCAAGATTTGTACGGTGATGAGGAGACACCGTTTTTGAGGATATTTGACAGATTTTCGAAATAATCCTGTCCTTGGAGCTTCGAAGTCATGTACAAGGACATCTGCATCGCATAACTGT
>JAKAVL010000021.1 GCA_021817305.1 Microcaldota archaeon
GGATGTGTTTATGGCAGAGATAACCAACGCAGTAATACGCAAGATAATCGATTCCAGAGGCAATCCCACGGTGGAAGTCGACATAATCTCCAACAGGATTACCGGACGTGCAGCAGCGCCAAGCGGGGCGAGCAAGGGAACATTCGAGGTGAAGGATTACCCTGATGGCGGCATAGATTCAGGCATGAAGGCCTTTGAGCGCGTTGCACATATGGGAATAGGCATGCGCCTTTCAGACCAGAGAAATTTCGACTCCATGCTCCACGATGCTGACGGCACGGGCGATTTCGGCAGGATAGGGGGCAATGTCGCAGTGGCGGCGTCCCTGGCCTATGCAAAGGCCTCTGCAGCATCGGATAACCTTGAGCTATGCCGGGCACTATCCAATGGCAATGCGATGAGGCTGCCAAGGCCGATGGGCAACATAATAGGTGGAGGCAAACACGCGATAAACGGAACGACAATGCAGGAATTCCTCTCACTGTCAAACGGGAAGACCTATTCCGAGTCTGCATTTGCGAACGTCTCAGTGCACAAGAAGGTCGGAGAATTGCTGCGTGCAAAGTTCCCGCAGCTGAGCCTGGGCCTCGGGGACGAGAAGGCATGGGTCGCCCCGCTGAGTGATGATGAAGCAATGGAAGTCATGTCAAGCGCCATAAAATCAGCTTCGGAAAAGACCGGCGTGGACATAAGCCCTTCCATAGACCTCGCAGCCTCTGAATTCTGCGACAACGGCACGTACTCTTACAGGGATAGGATTCTCTCATCAGACGAACAGATAGACTTCGTTGCAGACCTAGTGCAAAGGTTCGGCATAAGGTCTCTCGAGGACCCCCTCGAGGAGGGCGATTTTGAGGGCTTTGCAAAACTGACCAAGCGAATAGGCAGCAAGGCCATGATAATAGGCGACGACCTTTTTGTTACCAACAAGGAGCGCCTGCAGAAGGGCATAAGCATGGGCGCAGCAAACGCCATACTGATAAAGCCCAACCAGATAGGCACCCTGTCGGACATGATAGACACTGTCCTGCTCGCGAAGAAGAGCAATTACCAGACAGTCATATCGCACAGAAGCGGCGAGACAGAGGACTCGACGATAGCGCACTTGGCGGTGGGTCTGGGCATAAGCTACATCAAGACCGGTACGATAGGGGGCGAGAGAACCGCAAAGCACAACGAGCTCATTAGGATAGAGGAGAAGCTGAAGGCTGGCGCATGACCTTCTTCACCATTTTGCCGGCCCCGGAGGCGCAGGCGGACCATCTGTAACCCTTGGCCACATCTTTAATCTTAGGTAGTCGTCCATTGCGCACCTGAATGCACGTCGCCTTCATGCTTTATCATTGCGGTATTTCTGGTAATATCAAGAAGGACGCGTGAGAGCAGCACGTTGTAATTGCCCAGGCTTATCGAGGAGCTCGACGGATCTCTCTGGAACATTGAGGAAAAATGACTCTCAAACGACTTCTCCTCAGTCCGGAAGCTTTCTGAAGGAAAACGCGTCGTGCCAGATTTGCCCACAACAGCTTTCCCCAGTGCATCTATATAATAGTCGCAGAATGACATTACATCTATGCTGGTAGCATTTAACAATGCCTCAGGGTGCATATCAGATGCTAGGACAACAATCAGGCTGCTGCCGGTATACGATGCCTTTCTCTTTGCGAGGTCGTGTCTGAGCGCTTCCTCCCCGAATTTATGGCCTACACCGATTATCTTAACTGCAAATGAGTGGTATTCAACCGCAAGATTTCTTCCATTAACCGCCACGTTGGTTATGAAGTCTGGTAGAATTGTGCGGCCGTGCAAATAAAACTCCGATGGAAAAATACGTATGCACTCCCAGTACGCTGCAACATTCCTGTCTATAAGTGTCAGCGCAGTTGCGAGCTCTGGCGAGGATATCGTTGCGCCTCCGGAACTTTTCTTCAGATCTGTGACCCTTCGCAATGACTGCATATCCGATATCCTGCTTGATTCTGCGTAATCCAACACCGCGCGGGACAACGCGCTGGGCCCCACCACAGAGAGCGTCCTGTAGATAGAGTTTCTGCCTGCATTCATGTAGGTGCAATGCGCCCTCTCAGTCCATTTTTTCAGTTCTACCATGGGCTCATCATTAGTTGTTGTTATTCCTTTTTACACCTATAAATGGCTTTTCAGGGTACAGTATTGTAGCATGCCATCAGAACAGGCTTTCCCCGGTCATCTCCGCAGGCTTCTGTATGCCCAGAAGTCTCAGCACAGTCGGCGCCACGTCCTGAAGTCCTCTGCCCTCCTTCAGTTTCTGGTTATTAAGCTTTGGATCATTGCTCACCATGACGAACGGCACCTTGTTCTTCGTGTGGCTTGTGCGCAGGCCCTCTGTCTTGTCCTCTATACACCCATGGTCCGCGAGTATGAGAACGACGCCATCAGCCCTGAGCGTCTCCTCTACGACCTTCTTCACGTTGTCATCTACGGCCTTCACGGCTTTGAGTATCGAGTCCCATATCCCTGTGTGTCCGACCATGTCCGCATTGACGAAATTCGTTATTATGACATCGTATTTTTCGGTCTTGATCTCCTTCACGAGCCTTTCGCCCACTTCATACACCGACATCTCGGGCATGAGGTCGTATGTGGCTATCTTCGGGCTTGGTATGAGGATTCTCTCCTCCCCCAGATTCGGTTTCTCTATCTGGCCGTTGAAGAAGAATGTCACGTGCGCGTATTTCTCTGTCTCGCTTATCCTCAGCTGTTTCAGGCCGCTGTTCGACAGCACGCTTCCGAGAAGGTTTGCCACCGGCTCAGGAGGGTAGGCGACGTGCGCCCTGCTGCTCATCGGCGAGTAAAACTCCGTCATCGCCGCGAAGTATACGTCGAGAGGCCGGCGCTCCCATCCCTCGAACTTCTCCTCGACCATGGCCATGGTCAACTGCCGCGTCCTGTCGGTCCTGAAGTTGTAGAATATCACGCTGTCGTTGTCCCTTATTCCTGTGTACCATGACGCTTTTCTCGGCACGATGAATTCGTCAGTTTCGCCTTTCGCATAGCACTCCTCAATGCACTGCACCGGATTGTCGAATGTAAGCTTCGAATCCCCCCTGGCTATACAGTCGTACGCCGCCCTTGTCCTGTCCCATTTCTTGTCACGGTCCATGGCATAGTACCTGCCTGATATGCTTCCTATTCTCCCGATCCCTCTTGATTTTTCCAATAGCGCTCTCACGTTACCTACCGTGCCATCTACTGGGGCATCCCTGCCATCGGATATCACGTGTATGACAACATCGCCGAAGCTCTCCTTGCGGCACAATTCAAGGATTGCAATGCAATGGTCCATGTGCGCGTGCACGCCCTCCTTCTGCAACAGCCCTATGACATGGAGTGTTGTTCTGTTCCTCTTGCAGTTCTCCACCGCTCCCAGAAGCGCATCATTTCTGAAGAATGCGCCTGACGCGATGTCCCTGTTTATACGCGGCAGCGATTGGAAGAATATCCTGCCTGCACCTATTGTCATGTGGCCCACCTCGGAGTTGCCCTGATAGCCTGCCGGAAGGCCAACCGCTTCCCCCGCGGCATCGAGCAGGGTATTGGGATACCTCCGCATCAGCTCCTTTGTGAATGGATTCTCCCCTAGCACAGTTGCGTTGAGCTCGCTCTCCCGCCTGTAGCCCCATCCGTCACGGATTATCATCACTATTGGTTTGTGCGCCACGGGCTCACCCTGCTCGATTGAGTAAATGCTAATTGCGGGGCAAATATTTTAGAGCTATGCGCGCCCTGCGTCGCGCGCCTTGCTCCTGTCTTCCCTTCCCCGCGTAAGGGATGTTATGCCTGCTACGATAAGTATCACTATCATCGCAATGAAGGCGACGTGCATTCCGCTTACAAACGCATTCGCTATGTTCCCTGTTATCTTGGAAGTGCCAACGAAGATCTCGAACGCCTGCGAGCGGGGTATGGATAGCGCGGCCACTACAAACACGACTATGAAGCTGCCCATCATGCCCATTGTAGAGAACAGCCTGGACAGCCCAGAGGCTATCCCGAACCTGCTCTGTTCCGCGTGCGCCATTACGGCGCTGAGGTTCGCAGGCCAGAACATAGAACCCCCTATGCCCATAACGAGAGAGCCGAGTATGACTAAATAAATGGAAGACACAGGGGTCAGGAACATGTACACCCCGACGCCGAGGAGCTGAAGCACTACGCCGAGGGTCGCGATCAGCCTGGCACCCTTCTTGTCAGACATCCTGCCCATGTAGGGCGCAAGGATGCCGCTGGCCACATACCCAGGTATCAAAAGCAGTGCAGCATAGAACGGAGTGAAGCCGCGCACGCCCTGCAGGTACATTATAAGCATGAATATCACGCCAAGGAATCCCATGCCCTGAAACAGCGCAGCCAATATGGAGTTCTTGAAAACCTTGTTCGCGAACATGTCGAAAGGTATGGCCGGGCTCTCAGCTCTCTTCTCTATGAAGTAGAAGGCAACGAGCAGGATCGCGCCTATCGCCACCAGCGCCGCGCTAAGGGAATTCGTTCCAGCGGCTGCGAAGCCTATGCCTCCGTAAAGAAGCAGCGAGAGCGCTGCTGCAAGGGTAATCATCCCGGGCAGGTCGAGCTTTGTCTTGTACGTCTGCTTGTCTGATATGTACTTAAAGCCAAGGACCAGCGCCACGATCCCTATCGGCACGTTTATGAAGAATATGAACTGCCAGCCTATGAAAGTAGTTATTATGCCTCCGAGTATAATGCCAAGTATCGCGCCGATGTTGTACGCCATGGCTATGAAGCCGAAGGCCCTGCCTATCCTGTGCCTCTCGAACGTGTCCGCTATTATGGCTCCGCTTGTTGCCGATATCATTGCGCCTCCAAGCCCCTGTATTGCCCTGAAAGCCACAAGGAACACGTCGCTTGGCGCTATGCCACAAAGGAACGATGACACGGTGAATGCAACAAGGCCCAGTATGAATATCCTGCTCCTGCCGTATATGTCTCCGATCTTGCCGAACTGCGTAGTCGCAACCGCTCCGAGCAACATGTAAATCAGTATGACCCAGATTATCGTTGCGAGGTTTGAGTGAAGAGAGGACACTATGGCTGGAAACGCGAGCAGCACTATCGTTGAGTCTATGGCGGCCATGAGCACAGCTACGAGTATGACCGCCAATATTATGTTCTCGTGCACGGGCTTCCCGTTAGACATATCCAAACCCGACATTTTTGCAAAGGGCAACTACGCATGCGTAGATGCAAGATATAACTGATTATACTGTATATGAATATTTAATACCCACAGATTTCACGCGCGCGTTATACGCCTGCCGCCTGCATTATATATCTGAACAATATCTATCTAAGCAGAGCACATATCGGTGTGGAAATGAAGATACTTTTCAACAGGGACATGTTAAGGCACAATCAAAACGGCAGGGTGGAGGGTCCGCGTAGGATTGCAAAGCTTGCCGAACTACCAGATGTCGATGATTGTGTACCTTCTGTGGACGGGGAGAAACTCCTTGCGCTTGCCCATAGGACAGACTATATTGAAAGGATAAAAGAGCTGTGCAGGAAAAACCAGCATATTGCCGAGGTAAACACCTCGATCCATACCTACAACTCTGCAGTGCTTGCGGTCGGGCTGAGCGTGGATGCAGCCATAAACGGCGATTTCGCGGCAGTGAGGCCGCCCGGGCACCACGCAAGCTCCGACAGGGAAGGCGGTTTCTGCTTCTTCAACAACATGGCCATAGCCGCAATCCATCTCTCCAATCAGGGAAAACGCGTACTAGTCATTGACATAGATGGCCATCACGGCAACGGCACGCAATGCATCATAGAGGCGAGGGCAGCGCACCCAGACGGCGCCGGGGAAATAATGTTCGCATCGATAGACGGAGAGTTCGGCTGGCCCCACATACTGATCAGGCCGGGAATCACAAGGATAAACGGAAGAACCTGCTCGATAAACCTTCTTGTACCCGCGGGCGCAGGAGACGACATGCTTATGGATTCAGTGAATCTGGTCATGCAAGCCAGCAAGGAGTTCAGGCCAGACGTCATAGGGATATCGTTCGGTACCGATGGGCACCGGGACGATAATCTGGGACTGAAGTATACGGAGCATGGATTCTATGGCCTTGGAAGGGCCCTCCACCGCTCAGGCAAGAAGACATTCGCGGTCCTCGAGGGGGGCTATCATTCGCTCGTCGTGGAGTGCATAGACGCCTTCATCGCAGGCATCGAGGGCAGGAATCCGCCATACGAGGTGCCTGGTACAATATCACAACAGAGGCTGTGGGACAGGTTCAACGATATCACGCGCGAGGTCAAGGGTGTCCTGCTGGACAACAATCACGGCATGCACCAGGAGATGGAAACAGAAGACATAATCCTGTAAGGCTTTTAAGTTTGCCGGTTGAAGTAATGCCGATGATACCATGCAAGGAAAAGGAAGCAACAAAGGGGCAATACCTGCTGTTGCGCTTATCGGCATAGCTGTTGTAGTCGTAGTCGCTGTGGTGGCTGGCTATCTTATGCTAAGCCACAATGGATCTGGCGGAATAGCTTCTGGGAATAACGGGAATGGCGGGAGCACATCCGGCGGAACCACCGCCGGCGGAAGCACTGGAGGCAGTTCCGTGCCTAGCGGCAACGGCAACGTGTATCTGAGCCAGGCCCAATTCGAGAGCCTTTTGGGTGCAGGCGGAACGTACAGCGAGACTGGCTCCGCGAATGCAACCGAGCTTGGCCAGTACCTGAGCACTCTCAACCCTAGCGGGAACTCGAGCTCATCGTACCTGACGAACAACGTTACGGCGATGTGGGCCGCAAGCTACGCCATAAACACAAGCGCCAAGAAGGAAGCAGCTGTCGAGATGGTCGCGCAATCGCCTGTAGCGCAGTACATATACGCGCACATGGTTGCCAACACCACCAAGTCCAGCAACACTTCTGGCTTTAACTATACTGTGATACGCAATGCCACTGTTGACGGCATGACGTATACGTATACCTCGGCGCAGGCGTTCTTCACGATATCCGGCCTCATAGGCTACAAGAATGAGTACGTCGTGATATATCTGGACCTGGGCGGAACGACCCCTTCAGGGCCTCTTGCAAGCGCGATAGCCTCTGACCTGCCGTAATATTTTTCTTTTACTTTCTTCTTTTTTCTTTTCAACCTGCAGCTGTGCCTTGAGAAAAACCTTTTATTGGTTTCCTCAGAATTATCATTGCGACTAGTGCTGCCATGATAAGCATAAAAACGGACCTCGACCATGAGCTCAACCTCAAGGAGGAGACCCTCTCCGCCGACTCGAAGACCGTGACCGTAAGGAGCGGGTTCACAGTGCTGCACACAATAAGGAGCAGGAGCATAGACCACGCATACGTGGAGGCAGGCCTGGGCATCTGCAAGCTCATAATAAAGACAAAGGACGGAAAGGAGCTGGAGGCCGCGTACTTCACAAAGAACAAGGAGGAGAACTTCCAACGCTTTGCGACCGCCTTAAGCGAATACATAAGCAAGGGAAAGGATGTCAAGATAAGCTTCGAAGACACAAAAAGGAAGCCGGCGGGAGGGGTAAGCACGGTGCTGTGGCTTTATGGCCTGGCCTCGAGCCACAAATACCTCCTTGCGCTAGGCGCATTCATATCCCTGCTGGTCGTCGCAGTCAACCTCGTGCCGCCTTATCTTCTCAATATACTCATAGACAACGTCATACTCTCGAGCACCCACTCGCAGAAGCTGTTCATAGACCTGACCGTTATACTCGCAGCATCCTACGGTGCATCAGCGCTGCTCGGCATTGTGCAGAACTACGTGCTCAACCTTGCCGGCAACAGGATAGTTACTGATTTAAGGAACAAGCTGTTCGGCCACTCGATAAGGCTGCCTCCCTCCTTCATAGAGAAGACAACGACAAGCAGGATAATCTCAAGGCTCATAAACGACGTGGCCAACACGCAGTGGCTCATGACCTTTGGCATACCCGCCCTGATAACCAACGTCCTTACAATCCTGGGCATTGGCGCAGTGCTCTTCACGCTGTTTCCCTCGCTCGCGGTCTACGTTCTGCTTCCCATACCAATAATCATCGTAATCATAGTGGACTACCGGAGGAGGGCGCGGAGGACATACCACAAGAACTACCGCAGAAGCGCGGACATGATGTCGAAGATGTCCGATGTGATGCCCAACTACTCCATAGTCAAGGCAGCGGCTAACGAAGGCTACGAAAGCGACGTCTTCGGTGGCGTCCTTGGCAAGTACTTCGACTCACAGATGGAGGTCCTCCGCCTCAACTTCATACGGTGGCCGGCCGTGGGATTCTTCACCGCAATAACTACTGTCGCTATCTGGTGGATCGGCGGAAACCTTGTCCTTACGGGAAACCTCGAGCTTGGAGTCATAACCGCGTTCATAGCATACATGGGCATGTTCTACGGCCCCATAAACCAGCTGGGCAACATAATCCCGCTGGTGCAGCAGTCGATCACATCCGGAGACAGGATCAAGGAGATTCTCGACGTGCATGAAAGGCCGACAGGCGGCCACGAATACAGATCGAGGCACCCCTGGAAGAGCTCTGAGCTGAAGTTCAGCAACGTATGGTTCGGCTACGAATCATTGCTGCCTGTTGTCAAGGACGTGAGCGCCGCCATACCGGAGAACAAGGTGACCACCATAGTCGGGAAGAGCGGCTCCGGCAAGACGACAATGGCAAAGCTCCTAATGCGGTTCTATGACCCCGATAAGGGCACCATCCTGCTGGGCGGCCATGACATAACCTCCATGGACATGGCCGAGTACAGGAAGCGCATCGCGTACGTGCCGCAGGACGCGGTGTTCTTCGATGATTCAATAATCTACAATGTTTCCTATTACTCCAAGGAAAAGGTGGATCCTCTTATGGCGATAGCGGCATGCAAGGCCACAGTAATACACGATGACATAATGAGGTTCCCTCTTGCATACGACACAATAATAGGCGAGCGCGGCGTGTCGATGTCCGGCGGCCAGAGGCAGAAGGTGGCCATTGCCAGGGCCATAATAACCGACCCGGACATCGTGGTCCTTGATGAGGTGACCTCAAACCTAGACGCACTGAGTGCGAAGGAGGTGGACAAGGCCATACTCGGCCTGGTGAAGGGCAGGACTGCAGTATGGGTCACGCACAACGCAGACGAAGTCGTAAGCTCCGACCATGTGCTCGTGATGGAGCGCGGAAGGCTTGTGGAGGAGGGCAATCCGCAGAGCCTGATTGGGAAAAACGGCAGACTAAGCTCCCTTTTCAAGGAGAAGAAGCCCAAGAGGCTGAAGGCGAATGAAGACAGCGACGTACTGAAGTACATGACCGATGTGACCGAGGAAAGCGGCGTAAAGATAACGCATGGGAGCAGGGAAAGCTTCGTGGACATCTCAACGCATAGGGAGCTGCACAGGGGCCTGAAACCCAAGAAGCCATTCCCTATTTCGCATCCGAGCATAGTCGCATTCTACGACAATGACGAGAACGAGAAACTGATACTTAAAGATATGGGCACCCTGGACACAAATTCTTCTGTAGTGCTGTCACGGGCCCTGGCGCTGAACGCGTTCAAGCCTGAAATCACCTGTGTTAAAAAGATAATGATGACTGGAGATGGGATAGAGTGGCATCTTAACACAAACGCCGGCGGGCTGAAGGTGCTTACCGTATCCCGGCGCAATGTCATCACCAGAGACGGCCATGTTATACTAATCGATGAGTTCAACACGCCGTACGACATAGACCTGGAGCAGATTGACAAAAAGAGCAGGGACCTGCTGGACAGCACCCTATGATTAGGCTACTCCCTCTTGGTCACATCGTTTTTCTTCAATGCCGCCAGCATCGGCTCCATGCCTCTATCGAGATAGCTAAGCCTCTCTGAATGCCAGTATTCTGCTTCCTTTGTCTTTGGAATAAATCTCCTTATGAGCCCTGCAGTATCCATATGTATGTGCTCCGGAGATCCAAAGAATCTGACTATCTCAATCGCCGCGTACGCGTGATTCGCTGGCACAAGAACAATGTCATCGTTGCTGTTTCCCCTTTTCAATTCCCATCTCTCGATGTCCTCTGCCTTTACCCCCGGAAACTTTATATCTGTCATGAATCCAGCCAAATACGCCTCATTATGCCCTCTGGCCTTGAGCAGTGCACGATAGAAGTGTACCTGTGTTTCGAACAGGGGTCTGACAACTGGGGCAAACCACTTCGGATAAAGGTTGGGATTGTTCTTGAAGCCCAATCTCACATACGACTCACAAAGAACGGCCATGACCGGATCGAATTCTTTCGCGTGTGGGCTGCCTTCAGTTTCCAGTCTTTCCTTGAGCTTCTTGAGGTCTCCGGCTACAAAACGCTCCCCGCCTACGAACTGCGAACGCCTTGCCAGCAAATACGCTCCATTGGCTTCGATCTTGTCAGCCGCAAACACTGCAAACCTGATAAGTTTCTGGCCGTCCTCCAAGAACCACCTGACCTCCTCCTTATTCGGCGTGCTCAAAGCTCCTTGGGCACGTTCGCAGTCTTTATGGAAGCTAATATCGCATTCATCTCTGCATCGTTGAACTTACCCACTTTCACTAATTGCTCAAGCATCGGCGTTGCCTTCTGCGCAGATGCGGTTTCATCATCGACGAGCTCGCTTCTTGAGCGGATAAGGTCGTGCAGATAACCACCCGCACGTGCTGCTTCGGCCTGCTGCTCTGTTCCGCCTACTGCCTTCACAATCGCATATGCGCCGTTCGCCACTCTGCTCACATGGCCAAAGTTATGGGCCGCTGATAAATCAGTCTTGTTCTCCCTGAATACGCGATGCACGTAGTCCATTACCGCATCAGAAGGTCTTTGTACTACGCGTTCACTTCTCCTTGCCCTAATTTCCTCCTTTGTTACCGTCTTTGCCATCGTATCCTCTTTTTGTCCAGGCTTTATATAACCTCCATGTTTGCGTTTCATGTAACATATTACTCCAAACGCTTAAATGAGCCCTTTCATGGTATTTAATCGTTACGGATAGCTTTATAAAGAAACCAACACCAATAAGCATTATAAGCAAGCATTTACAATGATTGTGTGATACAATGGCAGAAGTGATTCTTGACCGCGTGACCACAGCGAGCGGCACCCCTAACATTGCCTTCATAAAATACTGGGGCAAGCGTGATTATACCGGTTTGAACATGCCAAATAACTCAAGCATAAGCATGACGCTTGACGAAACCTTATCCACAAAGACTAGCGTCGTCTTTTCTGATAAACTAAAGAGAGACGAGTTGTACATAAACGGAAACGAGGAGGCGATAGTAGGTGACAAGATACCTGAGAAATCCGTTTATTTAAAGCGCATACTCGACCAGATGAGGGGTCTTGCCAAGGTAAAACAAAATGCGCTGATAGTGTCCGAAAACAATTTTCCTTCAAGTGCTGGAATTGCCTCAAGTGCGTCTGGTGCAGCTACTCTAATAGTCGCTCTCTCCAAGGCGCTGGATCTGAACAAATCTCCAAAAGACATGTCGATACTGGCAAGGCAAATAAGCGGGAGCGCATGCAGGAGCTTGTTTGGTGGCATAGTGAAATGGAACAAAGGAACCGAAGAAGATGGCTCTGACTCATACTCAGAACAGGTCTTCGACGATACCTACTGGCCAGAACTCATTGACATAATAGCAATTGTAGATCCATCAAAAAAGAAGGTATCCTCAAGTATCGGTCATGCAGCAACAGTAAAGACCAGCGTGCTTTACAAAGCAAGACCTGCGTTTGCAGAAAACGGAGTAAAAGAGATAGAGAAGGCAATACGTGAAAAAGACCTAGACCTGCTTTCAAAAACAATAATGAAGGACAGCAACAACATGCATGCGACAATGTTGGATACATGGCCACCGATAATATATCTCACTGATGCGTCAAGGGATATAATCTACGGAATTCACGAGCTTAATGAAACAGAGGGAGAGTGCGTGGCTGCATATACCTTTGATGCAGGACCTAACGCGCATATAATAACTCTGGAAAAACACAGGGAAAAAGTAATGGACATGTTATCCGATATGGTGGGAGTCAGGAGGACCATAGAATCCCATCTGGGCAAAGGGCCCAGAATTCTTAAGGGTAACGTATCACTTATAAACGAAAAAACACTTGCACCAAAAATAACTTCTACCTTAAGTTGAGAACATGGTTCTTTACCTTATAAAAATAGGCGGCAGCGTAATAACAGACATAAAGAAAGCAAATACCGCAAAGCCTAAAGAGATAAAACGGATTTTTAGCGAATTGAGAGGCTGCATGAAAAACAAAAAGATTATAGTCGGTCATGGCAGTGGCTCATTTGCGCACATACCGGCGCATAAATACAAGGTAAACCTAGGATTACGTGGGGAAGAGAGCCGGAATGGCGCATCAATAACCCAGGATGCAGCTGCGAATCTACATAGGGCGGTTTTTAACGGAGCTATGGCCTCTAAAATAAAGCCGTTTTCATTTGTGCCTTCTTCCGGAGTAATTTCCAGAAACGGTAAGATAGAAAAATGGGACCTTTCCACAATGAAGGAAGCCCTGGAGCTTGGTTTTTTGCCGGTAACTTATGGAGATGTGGTGGTGGACAGAGCAAAAGGCTTCAGCATAGCATCAACCGAAGAAATATTTAGGTACATTGCAATACAACTAGATCGGA
>JAKAVL010000041.1 GCA_021817305.1 Microcaldota archaeon
TACTCAATAGAGCTACCCTCGGACAGAGGGAAAGATACGCTCAGGGAGATGCAGGTCAATACAGCGCAACAGGCGCTGCAAACAGTGTCGAGGAACTGAGAACATACCCTGCAATCGCAGGGGAAGCCAACGACCTTAGTCGTTGGAGGATGTCACATGGCAACCAATGACGTTCCATGGGATGACGAGACCGATGGCCTGATAAGCAGCATAGACGCGCAGACAAGTGCGGGCCCAAAGCTTCGCGACTTCCTCCTCAATCCAGAGCGCTTCATGCTGAAACCCGGGGCAGGCCAGCTTGTCGAGAAGCTGCGCTCGTCTGCAAATACCTACTTTGATGCCGTGTACGATGACATGAAAGATGAGCAGGCGAAGCTGACACAGCAGCTCGAGAGCATGAATGCCCAGTACATAAGGATGAAGCAGGTGATACAGGAGAAGGCTGTCTCCCTGAAGGTGCCGTATATAACTCCTGCATTGATAAATGTAGACAGGAGCATGCGTGAGGACGTGACCATAGCGCAATACGACAGCACCGCAGACCAGCTCATAGGCAAGCTGATAAGCACGGCGAAATACGTCGCTGACATATCGACGAAGTACAAGGAATACACTCTTGGGTCCTGGCTATTCTCCTGCGACAGGGCCTACATACTTTTTCTCGACCAGCCGAGGAGCCCCCTGATGTACCTCGAGCGCAGCAGGACAGTGATAAACGACCTCATCGACGGCATAGTGGATCAGTACGGAACAGGAACATGAGTGCATGCACAGGATAGTTGTGGTAACCGGGACTCCCGGCACAGGCAAGACTACGCTCGCCAGGAGCCTGGGCAGGTCCATAAAGGGCGCTATAGTCATAGACGCCAACCTGCTTGTCAAATCCGGCAAGCTGTTCTCCGGCCATGACGAATACGGCACGATGGTTGCAGATCTCGGCGCACTAAGCAAGAGGATAAACCGCACGGTGCGCGCTGAAAAAGGCACTGTGGTAATCGAGGGCCACCTGCTCTGCGATATGAAGATAAGGGGCGCAGTGGCCATAGTGCTCAGGTGCCATCTCAAGGAGCTGAAGAAAAGGCTCCTCAAGCGCAGGTACAAGGATGGCAAGCTGCGGGACAATCTGGTGTCGGAGGCCCTGGATTACTGCGGTGCACGCGCGGCTGCGAACTACCGCAACGTATTCGAGATAATGGGAAGCAGGGAGAAGATGCTTAAGGATTCCCTCTCGGTAATAAACGGCAGGGGCAGAAGGCGCAGGATAGAGCTCTCGGAAGAGCTCCTGGGAGTTATAAAGGAGGTGGTGTGACATGAAGGCAATGGGTTTCAACAGGCATGGCGGTCCAGAAGTAATGGAACCTGTAGAGGTCCCGGATCCGGTACCGGGAGACAACGAGGTTCTCATCCGTCTGTCAGCCACTTCCGTCAACAGGCTTGACATACTCGCACGGGAAGGCGTACACGGCATGCAGATGCGCATGCCCCACATACCCGGCACTGACATCGTCGGCACCGTTGAAAAGGCAGGAAGGGATGCGAAGAAGTTCTCAGAGGGCGAATTGGTGATATCCAATACTGTCTACGGCTGCGGAATGTGTGCTAACTGCAAGTCGGGCAACGACAACCTCTGCGCGAAGTGGAAATGCTACGGCCTGCAGGTCAACGGCTCCTACGGCGAGCTGATAAGCGTTCCGGAGCGCCTGCTCTCCAGGCCAAACTCAATGTATTCCATAGAAGAGCTAGCAGCAATGCCGCACTCGCTGTCGGTGGCGTGGCGCGCCATACACACTCTCGCAATGGCCAAGGCCGGCGAGACAATACTCGTACGCGGGGCATCGGGCAACACGGGCATTTTCTCAATACTGCTCTCGAAGGCCATGGGCCTCAACGTGATAGCGATGTCGAGGTCGAAGGAGAAGTCCGAGAAGCTAAAAAAGCTCGGAGCGAATCATGTGCTGGACAGCAACGGCAGCGCAGACAGCCTAAAGGAAGAGGTCATGTCCATGACGAACGGAAATGGTGCCGACATAATACTGGAAACATTCGGATCAACGCTTGGCGAGTCGGTGGGACTTGCGACGCCCTCCGCAAGGATAATATCATTTGGCACGTTACTGGGCGCAATGTCCGAGGTGAGCATACGCCGCCTTTACCTGTGGAACGTCTCAATACTCGGGATGCACAATGCAGGCAAGGCAGAGCTCGATGCCGCATTCGAGTTCGCATCGAGCCACAATATAAGACCGGTAATAGCCAAGAAAATGCCTATAGAGCGGGCCGCGGAGGCGCAGAGCAGTCTCGAGCAGGCAGAATACTTTGGAAAGATAGTGCTTGAGCACTGGTGAATTCATGAAAATGACAAAGCAGGATTACCTTTACTTCCTTCTGCCCCTAGTTCTGTGGCCGCTCACATTCATAGTATTCAGCAAGTACTTTGTCTATGCGATGTCAGTGTCGACTCTGATACTGGCCGCATTCTCAATTTTGAGGTACAAGGATAAGATATTCTTCAGGGCAAAGAGCCTCACCAAGGTGGTGTCATTCGGTGCTGTAGGCGCAGTCGTACTCTATATACTGTTCCTGGCAGGCTACTATCTCGCCCTCTATACTGGAAACGTCTCCTATGTCAATGAAGTATACTCGCTTATATACTCGCAGGCGCAGACGATCCTGCTCATAGTCCTGCTTGCAGTGATCGGCATGTGCGAGGAGCTTTACTGGCGCGGCGGCCTTCAGGGGTTCGTGAAAAAGAACTCGAGAATATTCGGCAAGGTGCCATGGTTTGCGTCTTCGATCTATTACGCAGCAGTGCACATATCAACCTTCAATCCGATACTCGTCATTGCTGCGCTCTTCGTAGGCCTCATCGCAAGTGTCCTCGCAGACCGCTACGGAATAGCTGCCTCGGCGATAGCGCACATTGCATGGATAGAAGCCATAATAATCTTCCTGCCTGTAATAGCCGTATAAGTGGTTTCTTGAGCAAGCGAATTCATGGGATATTCTCGAGGATCTCCGGAAGCTACGACCTTATGAATCATCTGCTGAGCTTCGGAGTCGACGTGAAATGGAGAAGGGACACGGTCTCTGAGATACTTAAGATGTCTAAGGGAAGGAAGAATCTGCAGGTGCTGGACATCGCAACCGGAACCGGAGACCTTGCCATCTCGCTGTCTGAGGCATTCAAGAAAGGCAATATAAATGCACAGATCACGGCCATGGACTTCAACGATGACATGCTTTTATTAGCCGATCGCAAGTCAAGAAAGAGTGGCACTGATATCCTCTTCGAGCATGGAGATGCCGTGCGCATGAAGTATGGGGCTGGCTCCTTTGATGTTCTGACCTCAGGCTTTGCCCTTAGGAACTTCGATGACCTTGTCAGGTTCGCAGAGGAGTCGCATCGCGTTCTAAAGAAGGGCGGCTTCTTCGTCTTCGTAGACATGGCAATGCCAGACGAAAAGGCAAAGCAGTACTTCTTCAAGATTTACTCGCTGTACATGCGCCTTCTCGGGTTTTTTGTAGACAACGAGTCATACAAATGGCTTGTGCACAGCATAAAGGCATTCGACAAGAAGGCACTTGAGAAAAAGCTGCGCGTCGCAGGCTTCAGGAACGTGAGACAGCGCGAGCTCTCGTCCGGGATAGGCTACATAATATTAGGAGAGAAGCGATAAGTTGCTGTCACTTGCCGTACACGGCCTCTATGTCAATGTTATGTCTTCCCATTCCATTTGCGGCGGCCAACATCATATCTTCAGTCCTGACTATATAGGTTAGCAGCCTGCGCCTTTTCCCCCATCTCTCATCTGGAGGAAGGACAACCGATTTTTCCACTCTCCTCGCACCTACTCTCTCCAGGAACCTTATTGACCGTTTATTACTTTCCAGTACAAATGCAGTCACTTCCCTCACATTTATCTTTATGAGCCTGTCGGAGAGGGCATAGGCAAGCGCGTAGATAACTCCACTTCCGCGGGCCTCTTCAGCAACAGCCCATGCTATATCAAGTATTTCTTTGTATGTATCCGCGAAAGCCTCTCCTATGACCTCGCCATCATGCAGTGCAAGAATGGCCACGGGCCTGTTTTTGCTTGTCTTCATGTCCTTCATCACGCTCTCAAGCGACGGAGGCTCCTTCTTAAACGTATAGCGTATGGTGGGAGACGCTTCGTCATACACCTTCCGCCTGAATTGCAGAACCTGCCTTGCAAGCCCTTTTGAAACAGGAACTACCCAGAACTCCATGAAAATCCCATTGGCATTCTGTGTTGTTACTAGAATATGCCCTCTGATCCTAGAGCTGCGACTCCGCTGTACCTTTCGAAGATTCCTCTCTTGTCCTTGTCAAGGGCGGCCAGCCCCCTGCTTATGTGCTCATTGTTCATCTCAACCGCCTTTGCCACCGCTTCCTTCTCCGCGACTCCGGACCTCATTATGCTCCTGACTATGTTCGGGCGCGTGACAGTCGCGCTGCCCTCTGCCCCATCAATGAAATCATGCACATCATCGCGAATCTGGAAGGCCATGCCGAAGTTCCTGCCGAACTCCCTTAGGGCCTTTTCATGCTCCTGCGCCTTGTATGATGCAGCAATAGACGCGGATGTTCCTATGAGCGATGCGCTCTTGAGGTCAGCTATTCTACTGCATTCCTGAACATTGGGTATCGTGCCGCTTTTCTGGAACCTGAAATCGAGTGCCTCCCCAGCAGCCATCTCCATCGCCGTCCTTGCCATAATACTTATTATTCTCTGCCCGTATCCAGATATGCGCTGTATCGCGCTTGATATCAAGGCGTCTCCTGCGAGAAGGGCAAGCTCATTGCCGTATCTTACGTGAGTGGACTCTACCCCTCTTCTCTTGATGTCCTTGTCTATTATGTCATCGTGTATCAGCGACGAGGTGTGCAGAAGCTCAACCGCAACGGCGATGTCAACAAGGTTCTTTATGTCGCTGTGCCCTGCGTAAAGGCTTCCCATGAACACAAGCGCCGGGCGCAGCATTTTGCCCTTGGCCCTTATTAAGTGCACTGACGGCGCAAACAGGCCGTCCTCCATGAATTCGCTCGCCGAAAGTCCTGAAAGATTCTCATCGACTAGCCGCAGCGCGTCTATTATCTCATCCGGCAGCGCGATCGTGGCCTCCTCGGTTTCGGTAATCATGCAAAAATCCCCGCAAGCAGGTACGCGGCAGAGAGCGCGAGCATGTAGGCCATGCCCATCGCGGCACTCACCCCCATTATCCCTTCATGTGCCTTTGCATTCTTATACCTGCGTATGCCCATGGCTATGTACTGCATTATGGGCACGAAGGCGAGCATTATGGCGAAGGCCGCAGGGATATACCTTGCCATCATGCCAATTACAAGCACAACATATCCTACGCCCTGGAATCCCGCATAAAGCAATCCCGCGCTCTTCGCGCTGCCGAGAATCACGACCCAGCTCCTCCTTCCATACTTGCGGTCGGGCTTCATGTCCGGGACCTCGTTCGCTACGAGTATGGCCCCGACCTGTACCCCTGCAAGCGTGCAGACAAGGGCGGTGCCCATCAAGTGGGAAGTGCCGTTGCTTGACACAAGGAATACGCCGATGCCGATGAGCGCGAAGCTCAGCGCGCAGAAGGGCTCAGCAAGGAGCGGCACATGCGTCATATACCTTGCGTAGAGCAAGACGCCCGCGCCGCCGATCGCCATCGTCAGGGCGACAAGCCATGCCACATTAGACGCGCTTAGCAGAAGATATGCCCCGACAATCCCCGCAATCGCAAGCGCAGCAAGCGCGATTGCAAGCACCGACCCGGGCTTCACCTTCTTGCCGACGAGGAGCCCCGAGCCTCCGCTGAACTTAGTCTTGCTAGTCTCCCTGTCAAGCCCTACCTTGAAATCGACATAATCATCGATCATGTTCACGGACAGCTGCGCGAGCACCGCTCCCACTATGGCCAGGATGCCAAGGAACACAGATGCGCTGCCGTAATACAACGCAGCTGCAAGGCCTACGACTCCGGAAAACGTTCCAAGAAGGAGTGTCGGTTCGCGGGCCTCATGAATGTAATCGCTTATCATCGGCGCACCTGCACAATCAATGATAAAATGAACGATATGGCTTATATTGCTTTGGTTTGTTTATATACTGTTTTGATGCACCGATACGAAACAGCTGTCCTTTCCGCCCTGAAAAAAAGGCATGCGATGCAGCTCGACGAGCTGATGTCAAGCACCGGCCTGGGGCGCGATGAGGTCCTGTGGGCATTGGAGAACCTGTCAAAGCTGTCATACGCCAGTATCGACAAGGAAACGGGCTATGAAGTACTGCTCTCCAAGGAAGGCAAAAAATACGCAGAGCGCGCGCTCCCTGAGGAGGAGCTCCTCAAAACCCTAAGTCTGAAGGACCTGAAAGCCGCGGACTTGTCCGGAGAGCAGCGAATAGGCCTGCAGTGGTGCCTTAAGCTGGGCCTCGCGGCAGTGAAGTCCGGGCGCGTGTCAATAACCCCGAAGGGCAGGGATTACAAGGGCAGGATCAAGTCTGGAGCCGTCCTCACCGAGCTGTCAGGCAATCCCGACGCATATGCCGAGCTCATAAAGAAGGACAAGGAATCGCTGAAGCAGCTCGAATCAAGGGGCCTCATATCAGTCAAGGAAAAGCCGAGAATAAAAAGCATAGAGATAACTGCAAAAGGCATTCATGCCGAGGTCAGGGAAGAAACCGATACAATAGACCTCATTACAAGAGACATAATAGCAAACCAATCCTGGAAGGGCAAGGAGTTCAAAAAGTACGATGTGTCAGTAGACGTGGAACAGGAGCCCATGGCTACCCGCCATCCGCTCAGAAACATCATAAACGAGGTAAAGGGCGTTTACTCCGGCATGGGCTTCACCGAGATATCCGGGCCCATAGTGGAGCCGTCGTTCTGGGTCTTCGACTCCCTCTTCGTGCCACAAGACCATCCCGCAAGGGAGGCCCAGGACACGTTCCATGTCTCGAATCCCGAGTCAATGCCGCTTGTGGGGGACGAGTACGTTGCCGCAGTGAAGAAGTCGCACACTGAATCATGGAAATCCGAATGGAAGCACGACGAAGCAGAAAAAACAGTGCTAAGCACGCACACGACAAACGCATCTGTGCGTTACATCCGTGATTTCGTGAAAAAGACGCTTGATGACGAGAAGTATGAGCCAGAACTGCCATTGAAGCTCTTCTCCGTCGGAAGGGTATTCCGCAACGAGAACATAGACTTCAAGCATCTCGCTGATTTCTACCAGACTGACGGGATAATAATAGGAAGGAACCTTACGCTGGCAAACCTCTTCGATACCCTTATAGCATTCTACGACAGGCTAGGCTTCAAGGTGCGCTTCAAGCCCGCGTACTTCCCATTCGTCGAGCCGGGCGCTGAGATATTCATATACTCGGAAAAAAGCAAGAGCTGGATAGAGGTCGGCGGCTCGGGGATAATGCGCGCCGAGGTGACAACCGTTTCAAGGCAGAAGCTTACGGTCCTCGCATGGGGCCTTGGGATTGAACGAATACTTCTGCTGCGCGACGCAGGCATAAGCGGGATAAACGAGCTGTACAACAACGGCATAGGGTGGCTGCGCTCGAGGAAGATGTGATAGCATGCCGAATGTTTCCCTTGACACCAAATACTTCATGAAGCGCATAGGCAGCAGCATCGCGCTGGATAAACTGTCAGAGCAGCTTTACAAGATGGGCTTCGAGGTCGAGAATGCAGACGAGAAGGAGATAAAGATAGAGGTCACTGCAAACAGGCCCGATCTTCTTGGTGCAGTCGGCATGGCGCGCGCACTCCGCTACTTCATGCACAAGGAGGAGAACTACCTCCACAGCATCAAAGACGGTGCCCCTGCGCTCACCATCGCGGTTGACGGCAGCGTAAAGGGCTACAGGCCGTTCATATCTGGAATTGTCGTGAAGGACATAAAGCTCAACGACGCTGCCATTGCCGACCTGTTCTCTTTCACGGACAAGCTGTGCGACACCTTCGGCAGGCAGAGGAAGAAGCTTGCAATAGGCGTGCACAACCTCGGCGCCATAAAAGGAGACCTTGTATACACCATAGCGAAGGACGAGAAGATGCTCGCGCTGCGCGAGAAGTCCCTCATGTCCTACAGCAGCATAATGCAAAAGAACGAGAAGGGCATAAAATACGCGGGCACTCTCGACGAACGCAAGGGCTACCCTGTCCTGAAAGACAGCGAAGGCACTCTTGCGCTTATACCCATAATAAACTCCGAGAGGACAAAGCTTACCGACTCAACGAGGAACCTCTTCGTGGACATAACAGGCACATCCGAATACCTGGTAGGCAAGGCAGCCGACCTTCTGGCAAGCATATTCATGGAGCTCGGGGGCAAGGTTTCCAAAATATCAGTAAGGTATGGCACGACCTCACGAAAATTCCCCCTCATGGAGCACCAGGAGTTCATGATATCGCTCGCGAAGCTCGAGAGCGAGATAGGTGTCGAGATAGGCTTTAACAACGCGTTGTCGCTCGCGAACAAGATGGGCTACGGGGCAGCGTTCGTCAACAACAAGGTACGGTTTACAGTACCGGAATATCGGCTTGACATTATAAACGAGCAGGACATTATCGAGGACATAGCCATAGCGTACGGCTACGACTACATAAACCCCGTAACGGTGCCCTCGGTAAGCCCCGGCAGGCTGGAAGCCAAGGACGCATTCTTCGAAAAGGCGTCAGTCGCGCTGGTCGGCATGGGCTTCAGCGAGTCGATGAACTCCTATTTGAGCAGCAGCTCGGTGAACTTCACTAAGATGACCAGGAAACACAATGCGGGAGAAGCGGTAACGATAAAGGATGCGAAGTCTGCCAACATCGAGATACTGCGCACATCTCTCCTGCCATCGCTGCTCAGCGACCTTTCGTCTTCGAAGCACGAGAAGATGCCACAGAGGCTTTTTGAGCTCGATATGGCATTTTATGTGAAGAGGAAGCAGCCCGTCGAGTCCTACCACGTCGCAGCGGTGTCGATAGACTCCGGCTCGAACTTCAACTACTCAAAATCAGTAGTGTGCTCACTGCTTTCCGCGCTCGGAATAAAGTTCGAGGCAAAGGCCGGAAGCGACCCAAGCTTCATAAACGGGAGGTGCGCTGCAGTTATTGTGGACGGGAAAAGCATAGGCATATTCGGAGAGCTGCATCCCGAGGTCCTGCGCAACTTCGGAATAGAGGAGCCCGCTGTCGCGTTCGAGATAGACCTGACTGGCCTGTACTGAAAGAACGTCAGGACAGCTTCCTGCCAAGTATGGCCTTGATGTCATCCTCATAGAGACTGAACTGCATGGCCATTATCTCCTTTGTCTTCTCAGTACCTACCCTCTTCACGGATCCCTCTATGGCGGCCTTGACCATTGGCATGTAGTTGCGTATTATCGCCTTCTTGTTGGTGTGCAGAACAGAGGACAGGCGTTCGGCTATGCTGTTCATCTCGTTCCTGTCCTTCTTCGATGCGGCAAGATAGCGAATGTTTGACGGGAACGCGTACTGCTTGAGCAGAGTCACCCTGCCATTGTTCGCCATTGACACGCCAGAAGATGCGAGCACGCTTGCATACCTGTAGTAGCCGTAATAGCTCTTCCTTCCCGCCTTCTCATAGAATCTGCTCGCCTTCGCGAGGCTTGAGTAGGCATCTCCAAGCTCCTCCTTCAAGGGATATCTGTTGGGTATGTTCTCATCAACCCAGTTTATCAGCATGCCCATGTCAACATCGCTCCTCATGACCGCGTTCCTCGGCCTGTTGAAGTCCCTTGAGGTGAATATCCTATCGAGAACCCCGAACACCTCCATCTTCCTGTCGCGCATTCCTAGGTTCTCCAGAAGCTCTTCGCCAGCGCCGAGCATGGCCTCGAGGTCGTTTATGGCGCCCCTCACGTCGCCGTCGCTCCTTTTGGCAAGCTCCTGTATTATCCCCTTTTTTACCTCTACGCCCTCCTCCTTCGCTATCTTCTCCAGCAAGCGCTCTATGTCTATGCTCGTGACCTTCTTGAATTCAACTTTGTCAACACTGTTCCTCAGGAAGCTTATGCTCTGGTCCCAGTAATCCGTAGCAGTAAACACCACTGGCTGCCTTGACGAGTCCACAAGCTTCCTTATCGTGCTCTCTGCTCCGGAATCGAACTTCTTCGACAACTCGTCTATCTCGTCAAGCAGTATGAGTATGTTCTTGCTGAAAAGGCCCCTGCTCCTGCTCGCCGGCAAAAGCACCTTCTCCAGCCTTGCGGTATTGCGGTAGTCGCTGGAATTCAACTCGAGGAGCTCAAACCCGTTGCCGTACGCCAGCGCGTGCGCCGCAGACGTCTTCCCCGTGCCTGTTGCGCCGTATATCATTATCGGTTTGACCCTCTCGCCCTTGTGCACCTTCATCGAGAACTCGGTGAGGCGTTTTATGGAATTGTAATTGCCGATGATGCCGTTGAGCGTATTCGGGGCATACTTGTCAGCGAGCAAGGAACCACACTAATGTTCCACCATAAAGGGATATAAACATGAGGATGCAAAAGAAAGCAGTCACATAGTGGTGCCAGGCATGCCATTGATAAGCGTCATAATACCCTCATTCAACGAGCAGAAATACATAGGCCACGTGCTGCGCGCGCTTGAAATGCAAACGTTCAGGGACTTCGAGACGATAGTCGTTGACGGGAACAGCACCGACAAGACGAGAGAGATGGCAAGGAAGGCCGGCGCAAGGGTAATGATAGAGAAAAGGAAGGGCATAGGCCTTGCGAGGAACACCGGCGTGAAGGCCGCAAGGGGCAGCATACTCTTCTTCACCAATGCCGACACTGCCCCCTCACCAAAAGTCCTCGAGGCATACGCAAGCGCATTCAAGGACCGGGGCGTTGTTGCCGCAACAGGTCCCATGGTGCCCCTAGAGAAGACGACGAGGTTCATACGCTTCGGCTACAAGTTCGCCTCGGTGTCACTGGCAAAGGCGTCATTCAGGATGGGCATGCCCGCGATGTCTGGTTCGAACATAGCAATGCGCAAAAGCGCATTCAAAAAGGCGGGAGGCTTCGATACGCGGCTTGAGACATACGAGGACATAGACCTCATAGCCCGGGTCAAGAAACTGGGCGAGGTGCGCTACGTCAACGACGCAGTCGTCGCGACAAGCACGAGAAGAATAGAGGCCTGGGGCGTAAGGCGCTACATACTCTTCAATGCAGGCAACGTGCTGCGCTACAACCTCTCAAAAGAGTCAAAGAAAGACTACGAGCCGATTAGATAAAGATAAAAATAAATAACCTAGAGTATATAAGTTAAAGTGATAAGATGGCCAGCAATCAGCAACAGATCCAGCTGTCAAGAAAGCTTGATAGGCTTGAGGAGGAGATCAGCCGGTTAAGCGATTTAAACAAGGAGATTCTCAAGCGGATTAATGAGCTGGAGCTAGAAAGCAACTACCCTCCTGAGAACAAGATAAGAAAAAGCTACATAAAACATATAAAGAAAATAGATAGGCAGCTGGAAGCGGGCAACTATAAAGTTTACAAAACCTTCGAAGAATTTGAAAGGGCCGTAAAAAGAGCGCGTTGAGTGCTGTCATGGTTTATAAAATAAAAGCCACTGATGACCTTACGCGAAAGCTCTCAAAGCTGTCAAGGAAGGATGCGGCACTTCACGCGCGCCTCATGAAAAAGATCCCGGAGATATCCGAAGCGCCACACCGATACAAAGAAATGAGAAACGTCCTCAAGGGCAATTATAGGGTGCACGTAGGGAACTTCGTGCTAATCTTTTCGGTCGACGATGAGAACGGCATCGTAGAACTGAAGGATTTCGACCATCACGATAAGGTGTATTCTAAATAATCGTAAAGACTGCAGTCCGCATAAAAACCCATAAATACCTGTGACAAGAACTACTACTGCTCTTGCTCCAATCGTCTAGTCCGGTCAAGGACACGGCCCTCTCAAGGCCGTAACTCGGGTTCAAATCCCGATTGGAGCACTGTACACTCGGGGTTATATATAGAACGCACATTTTGCACCCCAAATACATTTTTATACTTTAATACCTAATTCTTATCGGAGTAAGGTTATGGGTAAAAAACGCTTAATTAAGAATACCGGTAGCTTTCCCCCGACCTCGTCGGGGGTGCTGAGTCTAATCCTGCAATAAATATACGCTTTTCCTTCTAGATCTTCTTGACGGCGAGTGGGCGCGGATTTGACGCGCCCGGATGTTTC
>JAKAVL010000052.1 GCA_021817305.1 Microcaldota archaeon
AAGGTCTTTTTGCAATCACGACACTCGTGTTGCGTTACGACGACAGTCTCAACTCCATCCAAAGTCCTTGGGGAACGGGTATATCGCCCTCTTGGGTCTTATATCGGTAGAACCGCACGATGTGCAACTGGTCGCCTCAACCAGTTCTACCATTAAAATGGAATACGAAGAGAAGGTATAAATTAACGTCTAGCTAAACGTTTGAATAGTCACGAGAGTTGTAGTTTCGAAATTTGTAACCCCGCTACAAGTGGTCTGGGTATTTTCCTCGACTAATTAAACATGTCGGACTATCCATAATCTCACTTCGGCGGCGAAAATCCGGGCGCGTAAAATCCGCGCCCACTCGCCGTCAAGAAGATCTAGAAGGAAAAGTGTATATTTATTGCAGGACTAGACCCAGCACCCCGACGAGGTCGGGGGAACGCTCTCGGGTATCCTTTTAGGATAGCCGCGATGGTCCGATACGGTGCCGCCCTCGCAAACTTATTAGCCCTTTATGTGGATATACTCTTGGTCGTTTCATGGTCGATCAGTTCAAGCTGGACAAGCTGAAGAATCTCAGGAAGAGCGGCATTGACGCGTATCCTTATACCTTTGACAGGAGGAACCACGCACACGAGATAACCTCTGACTTCGGCAGGCTCGAGGGCAAGGGCGTGAGCGTCGCCGGGAGGATAATGGGCTTCAGGAAGATGGGAGGCCTCTACTTTCTTGACCTTCTCGATTCAAGCGGCAGGATACAGATACTCGTAAAGAGGGATTCGATAGATGGGAAGTACCTCGAGATAATAGAGCTGACCGACGTCGGGGACGTGCTCGGGGTGGAGGGCAAGGTAATCAAGACGGCTCGCGGCGAGGTAAGCATCGAGGCTTCTGAGATAACTATGCTTGCGAAATCGCTGCGCACGCTGCCGGAGAAGTTCCACGGGCTTACCGATACAGAACAGAGATACAGGAAGAGATACCTTGACCTGATGGTCAATCCGAAGATAAGGGAGTTCTTCGTAGTCCGCGCGAAGATCCTGAGGTTCATGCGTGAATTTCTCGACAAGCGTGGTTACGTAGAGTTCGAGACTCCTGTGCTGCAGCCGATATACGGCGGCGCTGCCGCTAAGCCCTTTGTCACGAGGCACAATGCCCTCGATGCGGACATGTTCCTCAGGATATCCGACGAGCTGTACCTGAAGAAGCTCATCGTTGGCGGCTTCGAGAAGGTGTACGAGGTGTCGAAGGACTTCAGGAACGAGGACATAGACTCTACTCACAATCCCGAGTTCACGCAGATAGAGGCTTATGAGGCGTACAAGGACTACGAGGGCTACATGCGCATGGTAGAGGAGCTGCTGAGCGGCATGGTGATGCAGTTGTTCGGAAGCCACAGGATAAGGCATCAGGGCAGGGACATTGATTTCACTCCGCCATTCAAGAGGGTGTACTGGGTCAAGGAGCTTGAAAGGGAGGTCGGCGTGGATGTTTCGGCGCTGGACAACCGCGATGCGGCGAAGCTTGCGGAGAAGGAGGGGCTCGAGGTCGCAATCAAAAACAACGCGCACGTAGCCGATGCGTTATTCGACAAGTACATAAAGCCAACGCTTGTGAACCCCACATTTGTTGTAGATTTCCCGTCGTACATGTGCCCCCTGACTAAGGACAAGAGGGGAAACGACAAGCTGAGCGAGAGGTTCGAGTTGTACATAGCCGGCTTTGAGACTATGAACTGCTATTCCGAGCTTACCGACCCGATAGAGCAGAGGAAGAAGTTCGAGGAGCAGGAGCGCGAGAGGAAGCGCGGAGATGAGGAGGCTCCCCCATCTGACGAGGACTTCCTCGAGGCCGTAGAGTTCGGGATGCCCCCGACGGCGGGAATCGGAATGGCAATAGACAGGCTCTCGATGATACTAACGGACAATGTTTCCCTGAAGGAGGTGATAGCCTTTCCGGCGATGAGGCCGGAAAAGGAAGCGAAGGCGCATGACATAAGAAAGCGGGGAAAATGAACTCATTGACGAGCCAACCTTCCCTTTTTCCTGTACTTTGAAGAGATAAGCGCCTCGTACATGACTCTTGCTTTCCAGTTTTTTTCCGCCGTTTCTGAGGTGGCAGGTACCGGAACCTGGTTTTCTCTTCGGGCCATGCCCAGGGCAACGAAAAGCCCGGTCTTGTGACTCTGGTCTCCGCTCTTGTTCAAAAATGTCGGCATTGATTTCCCTTTGATGTGTGTTTTCGCGAGAAGATTTATTAACCAGGGAGTGGGTTTGCGCGGAATCTGGTATATATTTTATAACAGGGACATGGTTGCAGGGATTAGGCGCACATCAGTACAGTATGCTGAAAAAAGCAAGCTTTAAATACTAAAAGGGATAAATGATTGCTGCATAGTTTTAAATCTTGAGAGGTACAATTAATAGAGAAACTGCCAGGGTGGCAGAATCCGGTAACGCGTACGCCTGGAAACGTGCCCGGAAGCGTATGGCTCTTCGAGCCTTCTGGGTTCAAAATAAACCACCCGGTTTATGAAAATCCCAGCCCTGGCGTTTTATGATACTTGCGGTGCATCAATGGACAAGGATGACAAAGTTCACAAGGGAAAGGAGCAGAAGGGAGCGAAGGTAGAGATAAGCATAATCAGGATGGCAGGGCGTGACATAAACGGCAACCTCAACGTCATGCGCGGCCTGATGCAGATAAAGGGCATAGGCTACAACATGGCATCCGCCATAACAAGGGGATACTCGGAGACGTACAAGGTTCCGGAGGACACGGTGCTCGGAGCCATGTCCGACGAGCAGATAGCGCAGCTTGAAGGCTTCATAAGGGAGCCGGCAAAGGCAGGCGTGCCTGGGTACATGCTTAACAGGCGCAAGGACATGGAAACAGGGCTTGACATGCACGTTGCAGGCACGGATCTTACTATAAAGACAAGGCAGGACATAGACACTGGGATAAGGATGCAGACATGGATAGGCTCAAGGCACCAGTACGGGCAGCGCGTGCGCGGGCAGCGCACAAGGAACACGGGCAGGACCGGAACTACGATCGGGGTCATGAAGAAGAGCGCCCAGCAGCCTGGAGCTGTGCCAGCCAAGACAGCCGAGAAGGGAGGCAAGGAGGCCAAGGCGACCAAGGAAGGGGCTGCGCCTGCGGCAGGACCGGCTCCCGCGGCTGCGCCTGCGGCAGCCAAGCCTGCAGCGCCTGCTAAACAGGAAAAGAAGTGAATAAATGGGCTCACCTAAGAGGAAAAGGAAAAAGTACGACAGGCCGTCGGCGATGTGGAACAAGCAGCGCATCGAGGAGGAGCACAAGCTGCGCGACGATTACGGGCTCAAGAACCTCGGCGAGCTCTGGAAGGCCACGAGCGAGATAAGGCGCATAAGAAGGCACATACGCGAAGTGCTTTCAGGAAACCTCGGCGATGCCGTAGGAAGAGATGTGGTGGCTAGGCTTGCAAGGCAGGGAATTGTTGGGGAGGGCGCAACATTTGATGACATACTAGTAATAAAGCCGGCGACGCTCCTTGAGCGCAGGCTGCAGACCATAGTCTACAGAAAGGGGATGGCAAAGACGCTCAAGCAGAGCAGGCAGCTGATAGCGCATGGATTCATAGCGATAAACGGTAAGAGGGTCAAGAGCCCGGGATACATAGTCAAGAAGGGGGACGAGGGTGCTCTATCATATTACAAGCCAATAAAGATAGAATTCGAGAACGTTCCTGCCGCACCGCGGGCGCATGCTGCGCCTGAAGCTTCTGCGGAGCAGGCTCCGGCGGAAGGCGCGGAGGTCAAGGAGGAACCGAAGAAGGTAGAGTGATTATATGGCAAAGGCAAAAGCTGCGGCAAAGGCAACTAAGAAGGCAGAAAAGGCGAAACCGGGAGCACAGCAACAACAGCAGCAGGCGAAGAAGGGAGACGTCTCGTACGAGGGCGCGGTTGCTGCCGCGCAGGAGAAGTACAAGCAGAAGGGCATACGATGGGGAGTCGCGCACATATTCTCCAGCAAGAACAACACGATAATAACGCTTACGGACCTGTCTGGTGCAGAGACCATAGCCGTCGGAAGCGGAGGCATGGTTGTGGACACGGATCACGAGGAGGGATCCCCGTATGCCGCGACGCAGGCCACGTATAAGGTATCTGCAATTGCGATAGAGAAGGGAGTGACGCACATAAACATTAAGATAAGGGCCCCGGGAGGCCACAACTCAAAGACCCCGGGGCAGGGGGCCCAGGCGGTAGTAAGGGCGCTTGCCAGGTCGGGCTTCAGGATAGGGAGCATTGAGGACGTTACGCCAATGCCTACGGACACGACGAAGAGGCCGGGCGGAAGGCGCGGAAGGAGGGTGTAGCCCTAGCCGCAGCAAATCGATAGTACGACAGAGGCTAACTCCCGCGCATGGATGCCGGGGGATTGCGGGGCGCGCGGAAGAGTCGGGCTTTGCTGCCGGTCATCTGATGCTCAGAGACCCTGCCATGTGATTCAGCGCCTGCAGGTATATGGACTCGGATTTTAGCGAGGTAGATGTGAATATGTAGGCCCTGTTGCCCTTTACAAAGTATATCTGCGCCCACGTACAGTCCCCGTTCTGCAACGCAATCTTACCTGTATAGATTAACTCTGAAGCTTCGCCGCATGGCAGGTCTAGATGGTCTATAGACACTATCTTGTTGTCGACAATCTTCTGCTGTATCTGCTTGATGTTTGCGGCGGTGTATTCCTCCAGCGTTAGCTGCTTTGGAAGCTCCTCGATGATCAGGTTTATGCTGGATCTGAAGGCCTTGGGCTGCGCGGGAGGGACGAACACCGCCACAAGATGCATTGCTTCTACCCCGTCTTCTGCCTTCCAGCCGGATGGGTAGTCAACGCTTATCCCATACTTTTCGCTGTTGTATCTCTTGTATTCTTCCATCAAGTCACCGCTGCTGCTTGTCTGACTGGAAAGACACGGATGGGACATCCTCCCCGCCATGGAGGGCGGGCTGGCCCAGGACAGATTGCGAAATCTTCGCGCACTTGCCATTCTGGTATGAGGATCCTGCCTTCTCGAGGATCCTGTCGCATAGTTTCTGCGCAGGGGCCAGACCCCCGTCTATCTCGGACTGCCTGTTCTTGCGGGGGCAAGCACCGAATTCGTAGACCGTTATATAGGCCATGCGCCTATATTGCCGTAAATGTTTATATACATTCCTATGTGTTGACATTACATTCGCATTCATCCGGCGGTTGGAACCGCGGGTTTTCTGCCATGCAGCATCACAAATAAACAATCCTCATGACTATTGTGAGCACTGCGGCCACATCGAAGTTGTCGTCGAGATGCACAGGGAGGCTTTCGACCAGCGCCGCGGCCGCGGCCACGGGCAGGGCGGCGTAGAGGATTATTGGGAAGGACATCAGCAGGACTGTTGTGAAGTAGGCAAGGGTGCCGATTACGCTCTTCTTCCTGTTGTACGGCAGCTTCGCGCTTCCGAGGTGCACCCCCGCTATCGTCGAGAAGGAGTCTGCGATGAATATGGCTGAGAAGGCGACGATGGCCATGGGGGGACTGAGGAATCCTGCTGCGAGCAGCGCCCCTGCGCCGAGCCAGAACGCCCCGTGGCCGAATTCGGCGCCCTCCCGCTCGAGCGCGCCGAGAATCCTTATGCGCCCTCCCTTTGAGGATATGACCACATTGCTTATGGCCATTCCGGCCACGAACGCGAGGAACAGCGTTACCGAGGCGTAGATTGCCTGCAGGAGGAGGAAAACGGCAATGAAGAACACCCCGGCAGCTATCTGGAACATATTGCGCAGGTTCTCGGTGCGATGGCGCGCCTCCTTGCGCGCCGGCTTCGCGTACATGCGCAGGGAGCTCATGGCTCCGAGCGCCGCAGACTGCAGGAGCGCCGCAACAGGAAATCCTGAGGAGATGGCAATCGCGGCGTAGCCGACAGCGAGAAGAAGCACGAGGTTGCCGCGCAGGCTCCCGAACAGCGATGCAGACATGTTGAATATTATGACCCCTGAGAGCAGCGCGTCAGTGGCATAGGAGTATCCCTCGTAGTTGAATATGAGCCAGGAAGCTACGAGGAAGGCCATGAAAAGCAGCAGGTCCCTGTTGCTCTTTGTCGTGAGTATCTTGTAGAGCGTGAGAAGCATGGCAGCGGCATAGAGTGCGGTCAGATAGTAATCCATTCAAGCCACGTAAATTATCAGCATTGCAAGCACGAAGAAGCCGGATATGAGAGCCGGGACTAGGCGCTTGCCGGTCCTTATCACGTCCCTGCTTATCTTCATCATCATGTCCTCTGAGCCGCTGCCCCATACCTTGAACCTCTTGAGAATGACCTTCGAGTATGATGCTCGCACGGGCTCCATGTTCTTGAGGGATTCCTTCACCAGCCCGTCGACAATCGGCAGGATCGCAGACGGCCTTGTCCTCCTGCCCAGGACATTGCTCACTGGCAGTGACAGCGTGTTCACGGAGTGGGTATCAGTCGTATAAACCTCCGCTGGCATGCCGAACCTCTTCCTTATGTGGCTTATGACCTCTGAACGGAAGCTGGGCAGCATGTTGTTCGCATCGAAGTATACCATACAGAACCTCTTGCCCCCGAATCCGAATACGCCGACGCTGAGATGGCCCTTTCCGAGATCCCTGCCCTGCAGCCCGCTCCACGGCCTTGCGGATGAGCATCCGAAGCTGAGCCCCGTGTTCCTTGTGCGCTTGAGAGATTCCATTGCGGAGGATATCGCGCGCCCGTACATGGCGACGTATTTGCTGCCCTGGTACACGCCCTTTAGCTCCTCCGAGGGAGCAGACTCGAACCTCGAGTTGTGGGCGTCCACTATCACCACGTTGTTGAAATGTCTTTTGACCAGAGCGGCGAAACCCTCGCCTATGTTACGGTCTATGTCCTCGGTCACCGTCGGCGCCTTGGTCAAGCTGAGGAGGCAGGTGTCGCCTATTGCCATGGCTATGGCCGTGCACGGGCCGGATCTGCCGATGCCGATTGAGCCACGGGCCCGGCCGCCGAAGCGCATGGATTTCAGCTTTGATGCCACGGCATTGGATATCGTCTGTATCTGGCCGCTGCTTATCGGATTGTCCTCTATGTTGACCAGGCCGTGCATGATGAAGGGGGTGGCCCCGAGGGTTGCCACCCTCGCCCCAATCTGCTCGGTGGCCATGCTGCCGCCCAGGCCCAGGATTGGACCATAGTGGATGTCAGGCCTTATTAGAGCGGCCTTGACGCCGTTCCTTCCCTTTATAGAGAGTATGTCGACAGGCACGTCGCGCGCCACGCCGGCGCCCTTGAGGACGTCGTGCCTTATGCTTGCATCGTACAGCCACTGGTGTATCATGCCCGACATCAGGTCCACGCCTGAGAAGTTGAACTGGCGCTTTGAGGGGCGGTCCATGAAGTAAAGTATCGAGTATCCGCACAGCACGAAGACCGCCATTCCCGCCCACAGCTTTACAAGAAGGACGTTCACCGGAAGGCCCAGGGAGAGCAGGTATGGGCCCGCCGGAAGGTAGAGCAGTATGTTGAGCATCGGCTGTATCGCTGCGGTTATTATCTGGCTCTTGCGCTGGTTCAACACTATCCTGTTTATCATGAACCAGTAGCCGTATATCGTGGCATTGCCCGCTAGGAATAACAGGTATGCCAGGGCGTAGCTGCCCGTGAGCCTGAATGCGACTGCCATTATTATCAGGAACAGGCAGTATACGATGGTTATCGCTATGACGGCAAAGAAGCCGTGCTTTAGCTTCAGGCGCCTGTTCATCGCCTTGATCATGAGCGCGGTGAGGATCGCGGGCAGCGCGACGACGACTATGCCCGCGCTTCCGCCGTAGAGCATTATGTAGTAGGTGATGCCGTCCAGCGAAGTTGAGTGTATCAACAGCTCGGCGATCATGCCTGTCACCGCCCCGAATACTATGAGAAGCATTGAGAGGTACTGCGCCCTGGGGGTATTCATGCCGAAATACTTAGTGAAGCGGGTCACGTCCCTTTTCCCGTCAGGCATTCAAACACTTATCTACCGAAGCGCCGCTGCCGATTATTGTAATCGAGAAGCGCCGAGTGAAGGTCCTTCCTCGTGAAGTCCGGCCATAGCTTCTTCGAGAAGTAAAGCTCAGAGTAGCCTGTCTGCCATGGCAACAGGCCGGAGAGCCTTTTCTCTCCAGATGTGCGTATTATGAGGTCTATCTCAGGCAGCGCGCTGGTAAGCAGATACTTCCTGAACGTCTCCTCGTTCACCATTGAAGCGCGCCTTGCAGCGTTGACCAGCGACTTCGCGGCATGGAGTATGTCGTCCTTGCCCCCGTAGCCCAGCAGCATGTTTATTGCGCGGTCAGTGTATGACTTCGTCTCATTCTCGATATTGCGCAGCGCTGCGAGGAGATCCTTTGGAAGCATGTCCCTGTTGCCTATAACACGGAGTCGCGTCTTGTTCTTGTGCAGCCTCGCCAGTATCTCCTTGTCTGTGGCCATGCGCTTGTATATGTTGAAAAGGGTCTTCACTTCCCTGGAGTTCCTCGAGAAGTTCTCCGTTGAGAATGCCCATACTGATATGCTGCCGATTCCGTAGTCCTTGCACCACTCCGTGAAGTCTATGAACTTCTTGACCCCCAGGCTGTAGCCGTTGAATATCGAGAGGGCGTGAGACCTCGCCCAACGCCTGTTTCCGTCTGGTATGAGTGCTATTGTCCTCGGCACGTTCTTTATGGCCATTCGAATCCTCGCCGCTTTGAATAAATTTATAGTATTATACCCTTAAATAGATTTATAAAGCTGAACGCTTGGAGGTGGACGAATGCAGGAGGATGAGGAAAGGCTGCTGCGCAGCAGCATACGCGACATACCGGATTACCCTAAGAAGGGCATAATGTTCAAGGACCTCACCCCATTGCTGAAAGACAGAGGCGCATTCAAGACCTGCGTGGATGCGCTGGTGGAATCAGTCTCGGGCATGCAGTTCGATTACGTGCTTGGAGTCGAGGCCCGCGGCTTCATAATGGGCGGCGCCGTGGCGTACAGGCTAGGCAGGGGCTTCATACCTGCACGCAAGAAGGGCAAGCTGCCTTACAATGTAGTGACGCAGGAATACGCGCTCGAGTACGGGACTGCAGCGCTTGACATGCATGTAGACGCCATAGAGAAGGGCAGCAGAGTTCTCATAATAGACGACCTTCTCGCTACAGGGGGCACGGCGCTCGCGTCAGCGAAGCTGGTAGAGGGGCTGGGAGGCAGGGTTGCAGGCATGGCCTTCGTTGTGGAACTCGGGGCGCTAAATGGAAGGGACAAGCTAAAGGGCTACAGCGTGTTGTCGCTATTGAAGTATTGAATAGGGTACAAGAATGGGCAGCAGCATGGAGATTGGAAAACGGGACATGATCCTCATACTCGACTTCGGGGGGCAGTACACGCACCTTATCGGCAGGAACGTGCGCGAGAACAGCGTTTACTCGGAGATAGTCCCATTCGACACGAGCGCAGCTGAGATAAGGGAGATGGCCTCTTTCTCAGGCATAAAGGGCATAATCCTGTCTGGAGGACCGGACAGCGTTTACGAGAAGGATGCGCCGAAGCTTGATCCCGAAATACTCAAACTCGGGATTCCGATACTCGGGCTGTGTTACGGGCATCAGCTCATAGCGCACATGTCAAAGGGGGAGGTCAGGCAGGCGGCGAAGAAGGAATACGGGGACACAGAGGCGGTCATAGACAAACCGGAGAGGATACTCTACGGGCTGCACCACAAGGAAAAGGTGTGGATGAGCCATGGCGACACAGTGTCCTCGCTTCCGGAGGAGTGGGAGGTCCTTGCCCATACCGACAATACGCCTGTCGCTGCTTTTGGGCATAGAAGCCTTCCTATATACGGATTGCAGTGGCATCCGGAGGTTGTGCAGACTGAGCACGGAACCCAGATAATCAAGAACTTCATATTCAACGAGTGCAAGTGCCAGCGCAACTGGAGGATTACCGATTTCGCTGACAGCGCCATGCATGAGATAAGGGACGCGGTGAAGGGCGGCAAGGCCGTCGTAGCGCTTAGCGGTGGCGTTGATTCAAGCGCGGCTGCCGCGCTTGTCACAAGGGCCATTGGCGGACACAATCTAGTTGCGGTTTACGTTGACACGGGGCTTATGCGCGAGGGGGAGACAGAGCAGATACGCAGCACGTTCACGAAGCTCGGAACAGACATCAGGATAATCAAGGCTGAGGAGAGGTTCCTCAAGGCGCTCAGGGGCGCCGAGGACCCGGAGCAGAAGCGGAAGATAATCGGCAGGGAGTTCGCAAGCGTATTCGAGGAGCAGGCAGCGGAGTCGGGAGCCGACTTCCTGATTCAGGGAACAATATACCCCGACAGGGTTGAATCTGGGAAAAGCGGGAAGTCGGCGCTTATCAAGACGCACCACAATGTAGGTGGCCTTCCAAAGGACCTGAAGTTCAAGGGCGTTATAGAACCCCTGAGGGACCTTTACAAGGATGAGGTCAGGAAGGTGGCGAAGGAGCTGGGGCTTCCTGAATCCATAGTGAAGAGGCAGCCGTTCCCCGGGCCTGGGCTAGCTGTCCGCGTAATCGGGGAGATTACCAGGGAAAAGCTCGACATAGTAAGGCATGCGGACTACATAGTCACCGAGGAGATAGAGAGATCTGGCATTGCGGAGAGCCTGTGGCAGTACTTCGCCGTGCTGACGAATACGAGGACGACAGGCGTCAAGGGCGACGGCCGCGCATACGGCTACCTCGTGAGCTTCAGGGCGCTTGTCAGCAGGGAGGCCATGACGGCGAAGTTCGCTGAGTTGCCATGGGGCCTCGTGAGAAGGATATCTACAAGGATAACCAACGAAATCCCCGGAGTGGTGAGGGTGGCGTACGACGTGACGGACAAGCCCCCTGCGACGGTGGAGTGGGAGTAGGCTTACCCCTACACTTGATAGAAAAGTGCGAATATTTATATATGTGTAGGGGTAAGTATATTCATGGTAAGTATAAGAGAAGTGGGAAAAAACGGCAAACGCTATTATTACCTAGAGCATTCTTTTCGCATAAATGGCAAGGTTGTGAAGAAAGAGAAGTACATCGGAGATCGCATCCCTGCAGATATCGATAGGTTGAAGAGAGAGTTTCTTAACGAAGTCTATAATGAAAAATGGTATGGCCTGCTGGACGGGATAAGGACGGCCTACAAGAAAGACATGGATTCTGCAACGCGGTCTGAGAAGGAAAAGGAGACCGAGGGATTCATGATAAAATTCACGTACGACACCCAGAAAATAGAAGGGTCTACCCTGAACCTCAAAGAAACCGCGAACCTCCTGCAGCATGGGATAACGCCCTCTAACAGGCCATTCAGAGATGTCAAGGAAACAGAGGCGCATTCAGAGATATTTTACAGCATGCTTAACTGCAAAAAGGACTTGTCATTGCAGCTCGTTCTAGAATGGCATTATAATCTTTTCAAGGATACAAAAAAAGATATAGCCGGAAAAACTAGGACAAGGCAGGTAGGGATATCTGGAAGTAAATTTATACCGCCACCGCCATTTGAAATCCGGGCTTTGCTGGAAGATTTCTTTAGCTGGTATAATAAAAACAAAAAGAAGATTCATCCGGTAGAACTGGCTGCCCTGGCGCATCTGAAATTCGTTACAATACATCCGTTTATAGACGGGAATGGAAGGCTTTCCAGACTTATTATGAACTTCGTGTTAGACAGGCTCGGTTATCCCATGCTCAACGTACAATATAAAAATAGGAACGGATATTATAATGCACTGGAGAGAGCGCAGGTAAAGAAGAGCGATTCCGTCTTTGTGTTGTGGTTCTTTAGGCGGTACATAAAAGAATATGCGCGATACATAAAGAAATGTCATATCCCGAAATAATGTCCTCACGACAAAGGAATTAGAGTTTGTAAGGGATATACAAGTCATGAGGACTTTAACCAATAGGGGGATGAGATGGGGCATTCG
>JAKAVL010000028.1 GCA_021817305.1 Microcaldota archaeon
AGACCTGTCGAGTAAGATATTGGGTTTTATAGACGAGTACAATAAGACTTCGAGGGCATTCCTCTGGACTTACGACGGCAGCCCACTCAGAAAATAATTAAAGGTATTTGATGGACTATCTACTAGTATCTCCTGCGGCGCGAAGAGCAGCCGGTAGCTGAGGTTTATGTTGTTCTGCGGGTATGAGGCGCTGCCCCACAGCCTCATCTGCTTGCGTATCCTGACCTCATTGTAGCTGAAGCCGTAGTACTCCTCGTTTATCGCGTCAAGCCTCGAGCGGACATCCTGCAGCATGCATTTTGAGAGGACCTTGCGCACAAGGTTTGAGACGCGCTCTTCCTTTGTTGCAGGATCAAAATGCGCTGGTATGGTCACCATTATCTCGCTGCCTGAACGCCTTGCCCTGGAATACGTTGCGGCCGGATCCTCCCTTATGGATATCCCGAACTCCCGTCCCATGACAACGATGCGCTGGCCGTTTGTGAATGTGGGAAGCGCGTTTGACCGGTCAAGCTCCTCGAAGCCTTTGTCAGACATCTTCTCCAGCCTCTTGATTACCCTGCGCTCTAGGGATTCGAGGACTTTGGCACGGCCCCAGATACCCATATGCGAGGGCAGCTTTATTGTGACCTTGTCGCTGTAGAAATATGCTGCGAGAGTCTTCCTGCGCTCCTTCACGTATTCCACGCCGAAGCGCCTTCCCCCGACCTCGACGTGATCGCCCAGCAAGCAACCATCTCAGCGCAGGTCAACTGCTATGGGGCAGCCCTTGAAGTACGTAGAGTTGCCTTGTATGTACATGTGGTCCGCGGTTATGGTGTTGGAGAACATTGCGCTGTAGTTGAGGGAGATGCCTGGCTCCAACTGCGCATCGCTCACGCACGTGCTTGTAGAGGGATTCGTGAGGTTTATGGGGTACCCTAGGCCATGGGAGTACGAGCAGCTGGTCTGGTTAACCTCGAAGAAGTCTATGGTTTTAGGGCTTCGCGTGCTCGACATCATCTGAAGTATGGTTGTGGAGCACTGAAGCTCGTAGTCAAGCTGGGTGTTGTTCGAGAACTCGAGCAGCAGGGACACCCTCTGCGCGGAAGCGAGGTTGCTCTTGAATACTGAGAACGGCACCTGTGTCGAGGAACCAGAACCGTTCTGGTATAGCAGGTATGCTGCAAGAGCCACTGCCGCAATCGCTATTATAGCTGCAATCGCATAAACGGCCATTCTGCCTGGAGAGCTGCCGCTTCCTTTTTTATCCGTGGAAGGCTGCGCCTTTTCCTGGGGCGCGCTTTTCTGCGTCTGCTTTTTTGGAGATTGCTTCTTCGCCATTTACACACCTTACCTTGCAAAATATCCGACGTAGCATGAGCTTGTGAAGTTAGAGTCGCCGTAGGCCCTTACCAGTGTGCCGTACATTGAGTATATGCTTATACCAGAAGCGCCCGAGGCCTGCGTGAGCATTATCACCGGAACGTTTATCCTCGCGTACTCGTTGAGGCACTCGCTTGTGTTCATCACGCCGCCATTGCCGGAGCATGATGCGCCTGAAAGGTATATCGTCTTGGTGGTAACGTTGCGCTGGCTGGCGTACGAGGTTATCTGCGCGGCGCAGGCGGAGAGGGATGCCGTCTGGGTGCCGTTGATCGCTATCACAACGGCATGAGATGAGGACATTGCTCCGGTGAATGCGCTGATCGGGGCGCCGGAGTTTGCCGCAGATGCGACAGCGTATGTGGCTGCCACGTAGAGGGCCACGAGCACAAGCACAACGATGAAAAGAATGCGCCACGCGCGATGCACGTTAACGTTGTGCCTTATCCGTTTCCTGCCCGAGAGGCTCAGGTACCAGATGTAAAGCAGTGCGAGCAGTATCAGGCCTATTATCAGTGACAGGAGAGCCGAGAGGACCGGCGCGGCGGCCACTGCACTGGCGTAGGACATTCCTGTTGCGCCCGCTATGAACGAGACGAACGGCCCGTCTATGGCCCTTGACAGGGCCTCGGGGCTTAGGTCTATCTGCGACCCGAGCGCCGGTATCCTCGAGGATATGGAATCAAGTTCTGACTTTATCGAGGACAGTGTTGATGAGGATACCTGCGACTGTAGCTGCTGGTTGATCTGCTGCTCCCTGAACGACAGCGCAGACGTCTGGTTGGAGTTGTCCCCGGATAGCTGCAATGTGATTAGGACAGCGGTGTTGTTCTTTGCCTCGCCCAGAACAGAGGAGTATGTTGCGTTCAGCTTGGAGTAGGACTGGCGCAGTGCGCTGAGCTGCGATGAGAGGCCCTGGGCGTATGTAGTGATGTTTAGCTGCGGGTAGTTGCTCACCAGGTACGTGTAGTTGGACTGCAGAGCGGATGTCCTGGCGCTGAGGGAGGAGTTGACAACGCGCGCGAGCAGCTCTGCGCTAGCATTTAGCGTTGCGTTTATTCCGGAGAGGGTTGTATTCAGCGCTCTTGCGAGGATGGATCCCTTCTGCCTTGCTAGGACAGGCGTCACATACACGCCCTCCTCTGTGCTTATGTTGTCTGCGAACTGCTGTATCCTGGAGGCGGTTGGCAGCTGCGATTCTATCACGGCCATCTTCGCCTGCGCCTGTGCCAGCAGCGGTGAATTATATGTCGTTGACATGCAGTAGCCGACGGCATTGCAGTACCACTCGCCGGAGCCGGAGCTCAGGTTCACGGCGAGGCTCCCCGCCGGCGTGCATCCCGTGAAGCTTGCGCTTGACGGTGGAGGGAATATCGGATTGTCGCCTATGCTCTGCGTTATCTTTGATATGTTTGCGAGAGCTGCGTTCATGCCTTCCGCCCTTGCCGTCAGGTTGTATGTCTTTGCCGCAGACGCATATTCATTGAATAGTGATGCGTTGGACTGCAGCTGGTTGTACTGCTGCCCGAAGAGCATAATGCCGGAGCCGAGTACCCCTGTAGGTCCTCCTGTCTGGTACAGCGCCCTATTGCAGTTCGGCACTATGGCGCATGAATTGCAGTAGTTCTGCACGGTGCATGTACTGCGGTCAATTCCGGTCTCTTGGACGCAGTCGTTTATTGATGCGGCTGAGCTGTTTATGTAGGCGTTGGCCGTATTGGACACAGACGTAAGGTTTATTGTAGAGGAAAGCGATGCTGTTATCGAGGGGCCTATTATTTCCGCTATGTCATTTGAATTGAGAACGAATGACCCGGAGCCCGAGTCGTTTATCAGGAAGTAGGGCTTGCCGCTCACATTGACCAGCGTGTACGCTGCTCCGGAGTAGGTTATGTTGGAGAACGTCGCTGATCCGGTTATGGAGTTGGAAACGTTGTAGCTGTTGAGGAGGGAGATCGGGTTTGTCGCCGCAGAGAAGCCCAGCAGCGCTGAGGCGAATGCCAATATGATGAACATCGACCGGTCCATGTTACCGAATACACTTCACACTAAATATTTATAAATGCATAGCAGAGAGTTCGAGGCATATGGAAGGGACTGAGGGCATACCGCTGAATATTTATACTGCGCATGCCCAAGTACTGCACTATGGAGGCATACAGGTTTTCGAGAGAGCGCAAAAGCAGCGGCACAGTGGTGGACGTGTCCGGCGTTAAGGTCGGCGGCAGGGAGATAGTGATTGCGGCGGGCCCGTGCTCGGTGGAGAGCGAGGAGCAGCTTATGGATACCGCAAAGGGCGTGATCGGAGCGGGAGCCGGCATAATAAGGGGCGGCGCGTTCAAGCCTAGGACTAGCCCGTATTCATTCCAGGGGCTTGGCAAGGAAGGCCTTGGAATCCTTAAAGAGGCAGGCAGGAGGTTCGATGTGCCCATAGTCACGGAGCTCATGGATACGGGCCTCGTGGAGCTGTATTCCAGGGACGTCGATTTGATACAGGTGGGCGCAAGAAACTCCCAGAACTTCGATATGCTCAAAAGGCTTGGGAAGCAGAAGAGGCCGGTGCTTCTCAAGAATGGCACTGGGACAAGCGTGCAGGAGTGGCTCATGTCGAGCGAGTATGTGCTAAGCGAAGGCAACAGCAGCGTAATCCTGTGCTACAGGGGCGCCAAGAGCATAGAGGGCGCGACGCGCTTCTCAATGGACATGGGCGCGATAGCCATGGCAAGAAAGCTGTCCCATATGCTGATATGCGTTGACCCGAGCCATGCGGCCGGGAGGCGCGAGTTCGTTGCGCCGATGGCCCTGGCGGCGATCGCGGCTGGAGCAGACATGCTCGAGATAGAGGTACATAATGACCCGGATAAGGCGCTCAGCGACAGGGAGCAGCAGCTGAGCATAGGTGAGTTTGAGGAGCTCATGAATAGGGCAAGGGACGTTGCAAAGGCCGTTGGAAGAAGCATAAGGAAAGGATAGTTCACTTCCTCAGAAGCTCGTGTGCACCGCACAGGTTGACATGTAGTGGGCACTGCCGGAGTAGTTGGTGCTCAGGTATGCGATTTTATCGAGCCTATTATCTGCCCAACGCTCGGGAAGGTAAAAAGGTTTGGCAGGGGCCGAAGCCCCTGCAGAAATAGAAAGCCAAAAAGGCAATAAACTTTGCGTCTCGTTGCTACCTGTGCACTCAGGACGTCGCGTTCGCGAGCAGGTCGCTGATGAACTGGTCACCAGCTGTGACGGTCTGCTGCGCCGTGTATCCAGCGACGAGTATCCTGTTCGTGCCGAATGCCTTCACGGTAACCGCGTCTGCGCTGCTCGGTCCCTGCATGAAGGTCGAGTTGAACGATGGGTTCTGCGCGAAGATCTGGCCCGCGACGCTGTTCACGAAGCTGCTTCCGACAACGATCAACGTTGTTGCGTTGTTCGCGTTGCTGTCGAGCACCGCAAGCGGAGTCGCAGTTGACGCCGTGTTCAGCACTGTAGGCACTACTGCCTGTGATGCTGAAGGCACTGCCGTCAGGTTAGCTAGTCCGGTCACGTTGCACGATGTCGTGGAGAATGCGCATGTCGCATTGACCTTGCCGATCGTCACGTTCGCGATGTTCGTAGCCTGGCCAACTCCATACGGTCCGTACAGCTTTGTATTCAGGGTGTTCGCGTTGGCGTTCGTTGAAGGACCAACTATGAAGCTGAGTCCATCGACGCTCTTCGGCTCGTCGTACACAACCTGTGCGGTGCTTATCGATGACACTTCACCGCCGCGCTCAGTCCTAAAGCCCTGCGACGCGTTTATCGTGGCGCTTGTGCCCTGGTACTCGAGCGCGTTGTTGTACGTGCTCGTCTTGTTGAGGTAGTACAACGGGGAGTCCCTTCCTGCACCGCTCGTGCTGTTCGTCAGGTCCACTATGATGTTCGCGCCGACTGTCGTGCTTCCAGGTACGGTTATCTCAGGGATAATGTACTGGTAGTACGCCTTCCTGCCGCCAAGGTGGGTGTCAGGAGACAGTGCCGTCAATATTGAGTTGACGTTGTTCTGCTCGCCGGTGTAGTACACCGTTGTGGCCTTCTGCGATATCTGGTACGAGTACGAAGGTACAGAGTACTGCACGTCAGGTCCGTTCGAGTACGTCAGCGTTCCGAGCAGCAATGCGTTGTTTGCGTCAAGACCGTTTGCCGTGTTAGCGGTTTCGTACACCATGACGTTCACTCCAGGGTAAGGCAGAGCATAGCCAAGCCTTATTCCTGTGACGTTGGTCAGGTAGTAGTTCGTTAGGGGTATGTTGCTACCCGCTGTTGCGAAATCACCTGCTCCGAAGCCGTTTGCAGTGAACTGGTCCTGCCTCGTTGCTGTGCCCTGGTATCCATTGACGTATATCGGCAGCGTCTCAGTGGAGTTCAGGTATATGCTGTTTACTCCATTGTTCACGACCTCCAGCACAAGACCTCCTGTGCCAGTTGCAACTACGTTCGCCAGACCCTTAGCGTCAAGCGCGTTGTTAGGCGCAAACGAGTACGGGTCGACGTTGTACGTTACGTTCTGCACGCTTGATGTAGGTGCAGGGAAGCCGGCCGCGCTCGTTATCTGGAACGCAGTAGGTATATGGCTTGATACCGTGAACTGGTTCTCAGGCTCTGAGACGGTTGTCGCGTTAACCTGCTGAACTGCGCTTGCGCCAGTCGTTGTAGGGTTTCCGACGGCGTTGAAGGTGTAAGCCGTAGGGCTCACAAGTCCGTCGCCGTTCGGGTTCGAGTACACCACAGGTGTGCCTGTGTTCGCAGTCTTCATGGTCAGCACGTCGTAGTTCGAGTTGCCGCTGCTAGGAACTCCGAGGGAGTCGCCAGCGAACAGCACCTGCCACGCGGACGGGCTGCCTATGTAGTCGAATGTCGAGCCTGCGGTCAAAGTAGGCTGGGACACGCTCGTGTTGCCGTTGTACAGGATTATTCCCTGCAGGGCAGCGTTCTGCGATGTCGGGTGGCCAGAGCTTGTCTGGTTGGTTGTCCACCTGAGTGCCGTAAGCCACTCCTTGTTCGCGCTGTCGAAGTACTTGCCGTTCGACACGTTCAAGGTGTTGCTGAACAGCTGGATCTTCGCCCACTTCTGGTATGCGTACAAGCCAGGGAACGTCTCGGTTACCTTTATGTACAGCTTTGAGCCAGATGCGTTTATCACCGCTGTCTCACCGCTTGCGCCGTTTGCCGGGCCTACGGAGGTGACGTTCGTGAGCACGCCGTTCTTGTACACTGATATGGCAGCGTTAGCAAGACCGTTGCTCGTAGGGTATGACAAGTCGTTGAGCACGACTTTGAACGCACCGCTCGTCAGGTTGTGGCCGACATACACTATCGTCGCAGGGGTTGTTGCCTGCGCCAGTGTCACGTTGCCGCCAAGAACGAAGTTGCCTGAGTACACACCGCTCAACGCCGAATTTGAAGGCGGAACCAGGTTGTACACGGTCCAGTTCTGGCCGAGCAGCGATATTGCCTCACCGCTTGTGTAGTTGTCGGTCGTGTTCGTTATAGGCTTGCCGAATGTGATGGCGTATGCGCCGTTCACGTCAAGCACTGACAATGCGCCAGTAGCCTGGTCGTATACAGGGAATCCAGCCAGCCATAGGTTCTCTGTTTCCTTTGTGTTGCCGCTGTTTGAGAGCAGGCCAGGAACCTGTGCATTGGACAACTGCAATATGTTGTCATACGTGGAGCCGCTTACGGACTTTGTGAAGCCCGAGAAGCTTACTCCGCCGCCGTTAGTGGATGCGGAAGGAGCTGCTGAAGGTGAAACACCTATTCCAGCGTATGCCGATGTAGCAAGCGGGTTGCTTGTTATTACATAAGGCGACGCCCCCTCAGGGTATGCGTAGTTTCCGCCGGAGGATCCTTGCAATGTCTTAGTATACTGCAGGTTTCCAGAGTTGAGTACTCCTGGGTTGAGCACTGAGCCTATCAATGCGCTGAATGAGTAGGACCCGGTCGGTACGACAAGTCCCTGCTCTCCGAGCCAGACCTGCTGGTTCGACAAAGTGCACGTAGGGGTTGTCACAACACATCTTACTCCAGACCTTCCGCTTACTGTTGCGGTTATGCTGGTTGAAGTGTGGGCCAATGAGCCTATCACCGCAGCTATGTTCGCAGCAACTACGCCGTCGCTAGGCTTTGCGCCTGAACCAACGACTATCTGCACTACAGGTTGACCAGCGGTGTTGATTATCGGTATGCTACCGAAGTTCACACCCTGCCCTGCGGCAGCGAGACCTACCAACAAACTTGCCGCCACAGCGGCTATTCTCTTCGCATTTAGACTTTTCATGTCATCACATTAACATTTGAGAAGTAGTTCAGAAGATAAGTATTTAAAGCTATGCCAACACTTAACATCTTTGTTAAACGTACCCCTGAAAAGTACGTCTTGTGCAGTATATGGGTTCTGTTATTGACGAGCGCCTCCGACGTAAGACGTTTTGAGCCGGTTTGCAGACTCCCATAGCTTGCGGCACGTCCCGCGGCGCGGTTTGGAGCGCAGAGCCAGCAGGGTTCATGGGCAATCTCGTTCATAAAGTTCATAATATACAGTATATATGGCGTATAGGGCGATTATTTATTACCAAAGGTGAGGTTTAGGTTGTCGCACGGATTAACCTGACGCTCTAGGCCACTGAAGCCGCTGTCCTTCATGAGCATTTCCAGGACATAGGCAGGCAGTTGCGGGCATTATACGATCTGCATCCCTTTCCCAGGCAGGTGGATATATAAACATTTGCGGTTCTATTGGAGGCGTGTCTTATCCCAACAGAATTTCCTCACGTCAAGGTATGAATCACTTCGGAAGACGCTTGAGCATGTCGAAGTACTGCTCTATGTTGTTGACCGTGTAGAAGCCCTGTATCATGTGCCAGCAGACCTTCTCCTTCTCGACTATCTTCTGCAGGAAGTCGCGCTCGAAGGAAAACACCTCATCCTTAGGGAACTTCTCCAGCGCTGCGGAGCTTACTATGTATATCCCAGCATTTATGATCCCGCGCACCGGGCTGGCCAGCTTCGGCTTCTCTGTGAAGCGCCTGATGTCGCTGCCCTCCAATTCAACTGCGCCGAACTGCCTCACGTCATCGACGGTCGTCAGGCCCACGGTCACAAGGGCGTTGTTCTCCCTGTGAACCTTGTACATTTCCTTGATGTCGAGCACGTATATTGTGTCGCCATTTGCGACAAGGACGTCGCCTACGGGCCCGAGCTGCTTCGCCGCGAGCTTTATTGCGCCTCCGGTGCCCAGTGGCTTGTCCTCTATCGAGTAAAGGATCTCGCTTGGGAACCTGTGCTTGTTCCTGTCGTAGTGCTCTATTATCTGCTCTGCCTTGTAGCCTATGGATATGGCTATGCGGCGCATGCCCTGCCTGCCGAGATCCGATATCACATAGTTGAGAAGAGGCTGGCCCCTCACCTCTATCATTGGCTTGGGTATGTGCTGCGTCACCGGCTTGAGCCGTGTGCCCTGGCCGCCCGCGAGTACTATGGCTGTGTCTAGCATTTGAGCGCCTGAAGGTTTTTAACGCAAAAAAGCTAAATATGTATTGATGCGTAGTATAATTGTAAGTGAACGGTTCCGTAAAAGGCACGATTATTCGGGCTGACCAACGTGCATTGCGCAGTGCACGCGTGATTGGTTGGGAAGACCGGCGCCACTTACAATTCATTATCCTAGCAGCAGCCAATAGCCTTGGATCAGAGGGAAGGACAATTCGACCATCTGCAATTCTATCCCATCCTGCCGCCTTATTTTGTTCAGGCCGCGCCTCCTGTATCGTTTTGAGTAGTTGTCTGCGAAGGATTTTGTGTTCCGGCCCGGGCTCTCCCTGAATTCCGTGATATTGATTATGCTGAACCTGTGCTTATTTTCAAGCAGGCGCTCCAAGTACGCCTTCACAAGGGCTATATTTTCGTCATTGCATGTTATGAGCCTTTCAATGTCAAATAGCCGATCTCTTATTAGTAGGTAAATGCATATCGCATACATCTTAGCGTAACACTTTTGCAGGTCTTTTCTGCAAAGTTTCCTGACGATCAGTCGAATAAGGCTTCCCTTCGGTACGCATCCGTCGTGAGTCTTGCTTGACGCACCTACGCAGGCGATGCCCACATCGGTCCCTTTATGCAATCTTCCGCCCATATCCACGTGGAAATCTTCTGTCATGTGTGGCGACCATTTCTCGGAGGTATTATAGTAAAGTACAAGATTATGTATTAAGGTAAAGGTATTTATATATTAAGTTTACAGATAGAATTGGGGTATTAGATATCAGCAGCCCGGAGGGGGTTTGGGGAAATTCTAAGGTATTAAATAGGTTTATGTGACAAAAGATTTATCCAGCAGGGCTTTTGGCTCTTGCTTAGCGTTAAACTGTGATTTTTTGGCAGAAGGCGTTTCTGAAGAAGGTGCAGTGCACGGACAGGGCAGTGCAACACATCGTAGCCCATATTCAAGGACGCCGCCGCTACTCACAAAGGGCAACGTTCTCTTCATGCTCGCCGTGCTGGCCATATTCATTGCTACAATCTACATAAGAATCCCGCTTCTCCAATATCAGGGCTTCTACGAGCCCGATGGCTTCTACCATTTCTCCGTAGTCCGCGCCGCGGTTGACAACGGCTTCATGATACCGCATTACCTAAGCATATCCGGATGGCCCAACAGCACCCCTGTCACAGAGCCCTTCGGCCTTTACTGGGTAACTCTGATACCATATGCCCTGCTCCAGTTCTTCGGTGTCAGCGCTTATACGGTGATGCGGCTCGTGCCTGTGCTCTTCGCGCTGTTTGACGTCGTTGGAGCGTACTTCCTGGCGAGATTCGTGAGCAGGGACCGCGTGTTCGGGCTCCTGGTCATGGCGCTCGTCGGCCTGAGCGCCGGAGATGCCGCGAGGACCTCTGCGCTGATATACAGGGGCGATGGCTTCATCACCATATTCCTCATACTCGCGCTCATATTAATGGGCCTGATGATCAATGAGAAGAGGCGCGGCCGGCTTCTTCGTTACGCGCTCCTGGCCGGGCTCGTCCTCAGCATAGGCTCGCTCGTATGGAACGGCTCGTCCTTCGCCATTGCGATCTACGTGCTCGCCTTCGTGCTCATATCCGCATACGCATTCATAGCGGACAAGGAGGACCTGTTCAGGAGCATGCCGTACGTTCTTGCCTCGCTCGCGGTCTGGTTCGCGGTTTCCTGGGCTTACGTAGGAATGGGCTGGATGTACATGCAGACGCTCATGAGCCCGTACTTCATAGGCATTCTTGCTGCAGGATCCATCGGATTGTACATATTGGGCTGGCTTCTCAGGAACAAGGGCAGATACCCCATCATGGGGCGCGGCCCCGGCAGGCTCGCTGTAGTCGGGGCCCTTGTCGTTGTTGGCGCGGCGCTCTTCTACCTGCTCGCCTATGGATTCATATACGACATATTCGTTGCTAACGGATTCGTCGTCACCTCGAGCTTCGCGGCGACGATACAGGAGCTTACCCCGCCGACGTTCTCATTCCTCTTCGCGAGCTTCAACATAACGCTGTTCATGAGCCCCATGTCTATAATGATGGTGCTTTCATCGTTCGTCAGTGGCGCTACGGTCATATTCTGGATCGTACTGCTGCTTTGCTTCGTGCCGTACATGCTCATGCGCGTGTATGACTCGAAAGGCTGGCTGGGGGGCAGCGCTAGGCTCGCCATGGACGTGAAGCCGGAGCTCTTCATGCTGATCGCATACATGGCGCTGACGGCATACCTTCAGATGACGGCCATAAGGTTCAACTCCCTCGTGTCGATACCCCTGGCGATATTCGCTGCTTATACCATTTATTGGCTCATACTCGTCGTAAAGAAACTCACTCCGCAGGCGTCTAGGACAATAGCGTATGCCGTTGTTGCGGTATTGGTAGTGATCGCGCTTGTCGTGGTCATGTATTACGACATGCAGTTCGGCTCGTTCTCCCAGGCAGACTTCATAAACCCGATGTTCCTGAACGCGACATCGTGGCTCAAGGCCAATACGCTAGCCAACAGCACAGTTCTTACGCTCTGGCCCGACGGCTCTGTCGTAGAGGGCTGGGGCAACAGAACCAGCGTGACTGACAGCGTGGGCTCGCAGAACGCATCGAAGGCCGATCCGTTCGCAGCGTGGCTGCTCAACTCTAGCGCTGATCCGCAGTTCCTTGAGAGCAGCATAAACGGCAGGCCCGATTATCTCCTCGTGAGGAACATTTGGCTGGAGGAGAGCCAGGGCATATTCATAGAATCTGGGCTTAGCAGCAGCCTCGGCAGCAACTACGGCTTTGCGCCCCTGACCAGCATCTATGAGTCTAGGAACGGAAGCGCCCTCGACTTCAGGTTTTACGGTAGCGGCGTCACGGCGTACATGTATGCGGATAACGGCATGCTGGTAAACAGCTTCCTCACATTCAACAGCAGCGGGCAGCAGCGGATATCGCCGCTGACGTACACGGCATTCTACAACCAGAACGACGGCAACTTCTCGATACAGCAGAATACGGCATACAACAAGACGAACGGGGAGATGCTTCTCATAATATACTCCACTGTTCCAAGCTCGCAGAACCTCCCGGTAAACATAACGAGCGTCGCCGTGTTCGCGCCTGGAATGACCATGAGCAACATGCTCAAGCTGATATACTTCTGCAACAACATATCGTGCACGTGGAACAACGGCAACAGCGCCGCGCGCCTGAACCTTGTTTACATGAACCCCGACACGAAGATATACAAGATAACGTATCTGAACGGCACGCAGGCTGCTACGGCAACGACGAACAGCATAATGCCAGGCTCCATTGGCTCAAATAACATAGCGTCAAACGCCATGAACGTTACCGGAGTCGCGAGCGCAAACAACATCTCTGTTAACAGCATTGTTGCAAATACTGTTGGGAATCGCACCTCAAACGCAACAGGATAAGATGGCAGAAATCTGCTCCGGAAACAGATGAATGCGGTTCAGGTCTTTCCAAGGACACTCTCAATATCCTTTTTGACAACCTTGTAATCCGGCACAGGCCGCGCCAGGCGCGAAATCTCGGTGTCCCATTTGTCCTTTATCTCGTCAATTCTCCTACGCAGGACCGTATGGGAGAACTTCTCATGCCTCTTGCCGTACATTTCCAGCTTTCTTTCAAGCAACTCAATGTCTGGCCTGATGTGGTACTTCTGCACCAGGACCCAAGCGTCATAAAGGTCCCTGGCTTACAACTGGAAGACATTTGAATCTTCTCGTTACTGATGAAAACTTGTGCGCATTGATAATGAGCAACATTTTGCAACAGCAGTGCAAACTTTTGCTGGCGCGCGGATTGTCAGACTCCCCCTATCTTTATCTCGCCGGAGTCTACCTTCTTTATGGCCTCCTTCGCGCTGATGCCTTCCACGGTTATGTTCATGCTCTGGCACGTGCCAATGACCTGCTTCACCCTACTCGCCAGCGTGTTGCCGTACATCGCCGCGGTCTTTGCCTTGGCTATGGACTTGAGCTGCTCTATTGTTATGTTTCCAGCGGTTTCCTCCTTGCCCTTTGCGCCCTTCGGTATCCCTAGCTCCTTGAGTATCAGCGCGCTTGTTGGCGGGCTTCCGACTTCTACCTTGTAGGCCTTAGTGGCCGGGTCAACTATCACCTTGACAGGTATCTTTATGCCCTCGAAGGCCTTGGTCTTCTCGTTTATCTCTTTTACTATCTCGTTTATGTTGACTCCCAAGGGCCCGAGCGCAGGACCGAACGGCGGTCCTCCGGATGCCTTGCCGCCTTCTATCAAGCCGTTTATCGTCACGTCTGCCATTCAAACTACCTCTGCTTTTTGTATTATCCTAGCTATGTTGGATTTAGTGGTAACAGGTATCGGCACTGCGACATCCATCAGCTCTACCGTTATCTCGTCCTTTGCCGTGTCTACCTTCTTGACCCTTGCCTTGTAGCCCTTGAAAGGCCCTGACATGAACTCGACAGTGTCGTTCACGCCTATCTCCTGCGACATCTGCTTTACTGTAAGCATCTTGTCCAGCTCTTCAGCCGCCAGCGGATGCGATAGGACTCCCTTGACGTGCGGCTCGTTCATTATGAGGTCGCGTATCGCATTCTCGCTCTGGCCCTCTATGACTATGTAGCCGCGCATCCCTGCCGGTAGGACTATCGAGTCCACTGCGAGATTTGTCATCTTTGCCTTGTTCTCCAGTATGTCCGCAGTGATCTTTTCCTGGCTGGATGTGACTCTTGCTATAAGGTACATGACCGCACGCTCATTGTTTGGTATATGCAGATATTCCGCATTTCCATTATATAATACTTTGTCCTGCAATTCTTAGCGATACGATGCTTGCCATAAAGGTACTCGCCGGACGCGCCGAGCGCGCAAGGAGGTACCTTAAGAAGCACGCTATGCTAGATGCAAAACACATACCTATTGCAAGAAACAAATTTATATATTTTCCCATCGGCGCGGCGAAGAGGGGCTTTGCGCTGCCTTCCGGAATGAAGGCCATGGGCGCGGAGATAGCAGATGAAAAGTTCGATGTTTCTGGAAGCAAGCCGAGCTACAGGGACATGCTCAGGAAGGAGCTGGGCGGGGATTACGGGAACGTAGCGAGGGGATATGAGGTGCTTGGCAACATAGCCATAATAGAGGCGGAGCCAAGGCTCGCGAGGAAGGTTGCGCATGCCGTCATGGGCATCAACAGCAACGTAAAGACGGTGCTCCGGAAGTCTGGAGCGGTTTCTGGAAGATACAGGGTGCGCAGGTACGCGTACGTCGCAGGCAAAAGAAACTACGTCGCAGAGTACAGGGAGAACGGCGCGGTGCTGAGATTTGACGTCAGAAAAACATTCTTCTCCGGCAAGCTTTCCTACGAGCGGGGGCGCATTGCGGGCCTGTCCAAAGGCAGGGAGAACGTCATGGTGATGTTCGCAGGCGTCGGTCCCTTTGCCATAGAGCTTGCGAAGAGGAACGGGAGCGCCGATGTCATCGCAATTGAATTGAACAGGCAGGCATACAGGGCCATGCTGGAAAACATAGAGCTCAACAAGGCCGGCAATGTCACCGCTGTCTGCGGCGATGTGAAAAAACTGGCGAATAAGTACAAGGGATTCGCCGACAGGATAGTCATGCCGCTGCCGAAGGACTCGCGCTCTTTCCTTGATTCAGTCATCATGTGCGCGAAGAGGGAGTGCACGGTGCACTACTACGCCTTTGTCCCCAGCGACGGCGGAACTGAGAAATGCATCAATGAACTGAGGGGCTTTTTCTCAGGAAAGGGCTACTCCTTCAAGGCCATTGGGATAAGAACGGTGAGGCCATACGCCCATGACACCATAGAGATAGTTGTCGACTTCAGGATCGCGAGAAACGCAGTACGATGAGGCAGGTTCTTTAATCCTTTCTTCCAATAACTCAGCATGAAATCGCAGTCATCGATTGAGTTCCTCTCGACGTACGGATTCGTGTTCCTGATACTGGGCATCGCCATCGTGCTGATATTCTTCCTTTCCTCATACAACAGCGGGGTGTCCAGCACGCAGTGCACCTCTTTCGGGGGACTGAACTGCAACTTCGTAGGCTATTATCCCAATTCCACCTACGGGCGCAGCATGGTGTCCCTGTCTATAACCAATGCGCAGAGCGTGCCGATAAACATAACGGGCATCAACGTGACGGTTGACAACCTGAGCGCAGAGGGCGCATGCGCGCCCAGCTTTCTTTATCAGGGGCAGCAGGCCACGTGCATATCTGTGCTGTCTTCTATTCCCTGCAGACCAGCTACCACAACGGCAGGTATGAGATAAGCGCGGGCTTCTGCGTGTCTTCTGCTAACGCGCTGAACAGCACGGGCTGCAGCTACCTGCCCTCAAACTACACAGGCAGCTTCCAGGTTTACAGCTCGACGACGGACGTGATGCCTTTCAGCGTGGTTGTAGCCTATGTGCCAGGCTCTGTGCAGCTTCCGTCGGAGCCTTCTTCGCCCACAATACCGTCGAACTACATGGTCACGCAGAACGGCGACTTTGTGCCCCTAAGGAACCTGACGGGATTCAAGTACGCGTTCGGAACGGGCTATTATCTGCCGAACACCTACTTCAGCACAAACGTGCTCGCATATCCCAGCGTACTCTCGGTGCTGAACTCAAACACTGTGCCCTGCTCCTCGCCCTACCAGTCCGTCGAGTCCGTAGCGTACTCCGCATTTTACATGCCCTCTAGCGGGAGCGTTTCCTTTTCAGCATACTCGGACAACGCCATAGAGATATACTACAAGCAGCAGGGATGGTCCAGCTGGATCAAGGCGCTCGCGGGATCGGGATGGAGCACGGCAACGCATACGGGCGCGGCGCTCGCGGGAAGCAACACGCTCTCATCAGGGTATTACCAGATAGCGGTGGACACTGTGAATGTATGCCATGAAGGCCTTCAGGCGGTCAGCGTGAACGGCATAGGGCAGTGAGGACATGTTGAGGGGGGCGATCTTCGATTTCAACAGGACATTGTATAACCCTGACAGCGGACGCCTCGTGGCAGGCGCGCTGCGGCTGCTCGGGCATTTGCGCGGCGAGGGCTACGTTCTGTGCCTTATTAGCAAGAAGTCCGCTGGGGACAGACGCGGGCAGCAGTCAGCGCATACGTCACGCAGGAGGGAATGCTGACTTCAAAAGGATTGGATGTCGTGGATCCTGAACGCCTCATAGCAAGGCAGGGCGTACTTGCGGGAAGCGAGGAGCACAAAGACCTCATGCGCAAGAAGATTCGTATGGTTCAGGGTAAGGGAGACTTCGCGTTCGTGGACTCGGAGAAAGATGGGTTTGATGTCGGAGCGATAACGGCAAGAACGAGGAGTGCGTGGGATACAGGCAGCCTGACTATCTACGAGTGCCAGACGAATGCGATAAGGGAGGAGCTGGAGAAGTGCGTGGAGAAGGCAAGGATGCATAGCGCACAGTTGATATGGGTTACGGGCAGCGGCGAGGTCACGAATGAAACCAGGAAGTTAATCGGAAGTGCGTGCGGATATGCCGTAGTGTAGGTTATTTAATCCATGTGCCTTTATACTATTGGCAGGAACATGGGTTTCATAACGAAAGCGGTGAATGATGTAGAGGATCCGCTCACGGAGTCGCAGGCAATTGCAGAGAGCATTGAATCCCGCGGCAACAATGTCATAAAGCTCAATATGGGCGATCCGGCCAAGTACTTTCGCACGCCGCAGAACATAATCGATGCATACACTAATGCACTTCAGGAAGGCAAGACAAGCTATCTGCCCGGACAGGGTCTCATGGAACTCAGAGCTGTTGTTGCCGAGAGATACTCGGACCTGTATAGACTGCGCTTCGGTGCCGATGCGGTAACCATAACGCAGGGAGCTGTCGAGGCTCTTGATTTCTTGAACAGGTCAGTTATCTCCAAAAATGATTCCGCGATACTCCTCGCACCGTTTTTCACGCAGTACCTGCCTTATATTCTGCTACAGGAAGGCGTGCCGCTCATGGCGAATTACGATGAGAAACGCGGCTGGGACATCAATTTCGAAGCACTGGAGCGCACAGTGAAAAAGGGCAAAAAGCCGAAGTACCTGCTGCTTGGAAACCCGAACAATCCCACTGGTACTACACTTGCAGAGGGGTCGTTGAGAAGGCTTGTAGAGTTTGCCAACAACAACGACCTGTTCATAGTATCCGATGAGATATATGACGAGATAATACAGCGCGATAGGTTCATCAGCATCGGACAGGTTGCAAGCGGCGTGCCATACATGATCCTCAATGGCGCATCGAAGAACTATTTCGCCACTGGTTTCAGGATCGGGTTTTCCATAATACCTGGCGATGACAAAAAATCCGCGGAGCTCCGGCATGCATTTGTAAAGCTCGCGTTCTCGCGTCTCTCAACAAACGTGCCCGCACAACATGCGATACTCGAGGGCATGGCAGCCAAGAAAGAGCACGCTGCGTTCATGCAGACGGTGCTGCCCAAGATACATGGAAGGAGAAGCCTAGCAGCAAAGCTCGTGAACGAGTCCGGGTTCCTGAACGCCGTAATGCCGGACAGCGCCTTTTACGTATTCGCCAAGATTGACTTTGAAAAACTTAACCTCAAAGACGACAGGGAGTTCGTAGGGCTGCTGCTTAAAGAGCAGCATGTGCAGCTCACAAGAGGATCGAGCTTCGGGATGGAGGGATACGTCAGGTTCGTTACGCTGCCGGAGGAAAGCCAGATCGAAGAGGCCATTGCCCGTGTGAAGAAGTTTTGCAAGAACCACGAAAAATAGGCGCTGATTACAGGAGCAAAACAAGCATTATGGCTATGCCCATAAAGAATGTATTTATCTGCGTGTAGAAGGATATGTTCCTCAGGCGTGTCGGATCCGAAGTCTTGCTTATTTGTGACAGCATGAGCATCACGGTAAAATAGAAAGGAAGTGATATGAGGAGCACCGGACTAACAACTCCGAGAGCTATGAACAGCAGCAGGAGGGCGTATGCAATGCTTATTACAGTGTACTGTACACTGAGCGTCCTTCCCTTGCCTATGTGAATAGGCAGGGTCTTCTTGTTATGCGCTCTGTCTCCCTCTATGTCTCCGTAGTCCTTCACTATCGTTATCCCGAAGTAAAGAAGCCCGAGGAACAGGCCCACTGGCAAGGAATACAGCATGCCTTGTAAAGAGGAGCCAACTGCAAAGTATCCCATCAAGAATGAAAATAGGCCGTATGCCAAGGCTATGGCTGCGTAGTTGACGACAAGCTTATCCTTGAGAGTCACGTGCATGGAGTACCAAACCGCGAGCAGGACTTCCAGACCGTAGAATACATAGAAGTATGCGCTGGGTCGGAGCAGTAGGACTATAACGGCAAAAGAGCCAAGCAGGAAGCCTGCGAACGCTGCAAGAAGTTCGTTTTTGGATATATGCATATGCATCTTCTGCCTTTTTCCGTTCTTCACGTCTATTTCCCAGTCTGCGTAGTTGTTGAGCACGTTGGCGCTGATGTCCCACAGTGCCACGGCCAGAATGAGTAATAAAAGCATGCCCACGCTGAAGTTGTTTGCTATTAAGAAACCTATTATCGAGGGGGGTACGACTACGAGTAGCGTCGGCAGAAAAGCCGCCTGCTTAAGTCCTGCGAGTTTGTGTCTCATCCGCTAACCGCTATTGAAAGAGTAAATGCGCCTTTCACCATGCCGCTCGACAGAAACGATGCCTTCACGTCCTTTTTCATGTTTCCTTTTATGAACCCTGCAAATGCGCCCCTCATATAAGGCATAGTCGTCTTCATCAGATCCTTTGAGAACCAAGGATAGCCGTTGAATGTTACAATCCTTCTGCTTCCGCCGCTTTCTGCTATGCTAACGACTCCAAAGCCCGTTGCCGTAAGCAGCTGCGCCATGAACTCGTAAGGCTCCGGCATGCTGCCAATTTTCATACCGAGATCCCTGAAGTATGAATATGCTGCCCCGTATACTACGTCTTCGGGAAGCAGAGCGTCTATCTGCGATATCCCTGAGCTCTCTATTGCGAGATACCTGCAGTTGTCTGCATTCGTCTCGAGCCTCGCCGCCTTGTATACAAACACGCGCCTGTCTATAAGTTTCTTTATGGTTGCACCATCCCTGGAAAGGCCTGTCGGAATCTTGTTGTTTAAGTAATATGCCTGCATGTCGAAGTCTACGAGCTTGTCTGTAGTCATTATGTCCTTTACTCCCTCAGACTTCAGCATTTTGGCAGTGGAGCTCGCAAGGAAGAAATTGTTTTCCTCCCTGCTTTTTACCGCACACTCTATTTTTGTATCATCCAGAACATAACTCCACAGCCCCGCCAGCGCCCCCAAAAGAAAGTAGCTGAACCTGTTGGCCAGCGCCGCAGGATTGTCAACTTCTAAGTCTATCTGGCTTATCTTGTTACCTGACTTCCTAATCTGGAGGTCTATGTTGTCCGCAAACAGCGTCCCGAAGAAACTTGGCATGAGTACGCTGTAAGTTTTTTCGTCTTTGGGGAACTGTGCTATTTTCGAGAAATAATAGCCTGTGTTTTTGCCTATGGAATACACACTTTCAGCGCCACTGTTACCCATCTCCTTGTCCGCCGTGCTCTCTAAATTTATTATAAATCTCTCGGGTATCATGGTCGTCCTTGTGGATATCTTCTGACCACCGGCGGAATACGACCTAGTGATTATGTAACCTGGTATGTCAATCCTGAATATGTTCGGAATAAGTAGCCGCTTGATGAAGAATTCCTTTACCTTGTCAAGACCGACCACCTACACCCACTACTCCAGGACTATGCCTTTTTCTCCGAAGTCGAACGTTTTTAGCTTGGGGTCAATCTTCGAGTCCCTCATCTTTGTTACCCTCACTGTCCTAAGTATCTCGCCGCCGGTATCGCTCAGTTCAAGAACTATAACGCCGTCGGTTGCGAACTCACTGACGCCGTCCTTTGTCATCATTCCGTCTTCAGAAGACGCAGTTATTACAATATTCGTTGTGCCGAGCTTCGACAGCTCATCCAGCAGAAGATAAGTCACCCTTTCCTTGGATTTTCCCGAATAATACATCTTCTCGTTGCCCATCACCTCCGCAACCTTCGGGTTGGTTACCGTGTAGTCAAGCGGCGTCTTGAACTGGTCTATGTTTATGGAGAAGTTTATCAGGCTGTCGAAGACCAGGCGCTTTGCACCTACCTTTTTCACGTTTGTTTTCACCAGCTCAAACAGATCCATGTCAGTGGTATTCAGCGGTACCTCAAGGACCGCAAGTTTTCCATCTTTTTCAAGAGCTGCAATGTCCCAGCCGAAAAGGCGCGCCTGTTTGAGCAGTTCCTGCCTTGTGTTGTCCAGCGTCACATACAATCCGTTCTCGCCGTTCTTGACGCCGTTGTATAAATACTGAAGTCCGAAAATCGTCTTGCCTACCCCAGGGCCTCCGGTAATTAGGACATTAAAGCCCTGCGGTATACCTCCGCCGATTAAGCCGTCCAAACCATTGATTCCCGTCTTCACTCGCTCTATCCCATCCATGGCCATTCAATCATCCTTATTGTTCTATTCTCAGATGGCAAAGGATATTAAGGTTTCTGCGAATCGAGTGCGCAATGCCCGCTCACGAGCCGCTACCCGCCCGGGGCATTGTGCCGCTAGACCGCTCCCTCAGCTTTCCGACCAGGGAGCGCATCTCGTGCAGGTTCCTTCTCGCGAACCTGCCCCTGAGGTACAGTTCCTCGAATAGTACCTGGCCTGCCTGCCCGTCGCTGTTGAATATCTCGATCTTGACGTTGCTCACATTGACCTGGCCGCGTCTTCCAGAGTTATCCTGGTCAGTCCGTCAATATCCCTGAAGTCGCCATCGTCGGTGATTATCTCTTCTATGCCGTTCTCGAGGCAGCATGCAGCATGGATGGCGTCCCTTGGGTTTAGGCGGTGCTCTTCCATTACCTCTTGGGCAGTTGACAACATGCCCGCCCTTACCTCGAGGAGCCTTAAGTTAGGAAACCCAAGGAACTTTGCGCCTTCAGATCTTGCCATCTCGAGACTTAACAGCCTTCTCACTGCCCAGACAATCTCGTCCCATGTCAGCAGGCAGGTAGCCGCGGGAACAGAGCCGTTTGCTACTTCGGTCAGGATTTTCTTGGCTTGCAGCCTTTTTGCGTCCGTCTCGGGATTCAGGATGTAATACAGGAAGACGTTTGCGTCAAGATATTTCATATTCCTCATCCAGGATCTGCTTTATTTCCTTAATGGTGATGGGCTTTTTTAGTTTGGGTACGTCCCCGAACCTCTTGATGAACTCTTCAGGGCTCAGCTTCTTCCTTATGACGATCTTTTCGCCCTCCACTTCAAACACCACCTCTGACCCCGGCTTAATCCCTACCTTATTCCTGACGTCTCTCGGTATCACTATCTGGCCCTTCTCGCTAACCGTTCTCTCGATTTCCATCTTACTCTCCAGTAAGAATAGGTAGGAATAGATATTTATACTTTTGTCTGCTACTTTAGCAGCGACTTCTCTATTCCGGCTATGTCTCCGAATCCCGATAGCTGCTTCCCGGCCTCGTCCTCTGAGTTGAATATCTCTATCCTGACGCTGCTCTTGTCGGCCATGTCGAGCAGCTCCTTTACCTCTGCCTTGCCCAGCGCAGAGTCGTTGACCATCACTATCCCTACTGAGTAATCCTGCAGCGCCTTCCTCATCCTTTCGATGCCGTATACGGACCTGCCGGCGCGCAGCGACCCGAAGAATATGTTCAGGTACCCGAATTCACGCTTCACATGCTCGCTCTCGAGTATCTTGGACGCTTCTGCGCCCTGCACCACCTCCCGGATGCCTGTGCGCTCCGCATCTCCCGCATTCGCGTAGAACAGGCGCTTGCCCGGCTTGATGCCCTTCGACTCCATGTATTTTTTGACGTCGTCCTTGGTGAAGCCTGGGCCCGCGAGTATGACGATGTCGACGTCCATCCTCGAGACCGTCGCGATTATCTCATCGAAGTACTTGACTTTCTGCTCCTCGAACTCCTTTTCACGCATCTTCTTGCTGAGCCCGCTGTACAGCTCCCCGGTGAGCTCAATCCCGTATCCCATTACGTATGCTATCGTTGCCTTCTCGTCGTCCAGGGCGATGATCCCTAAGCGCGGCCTCTTCGACTCCTGCACCGCCTGCTTAAGCCTCTTGAGTATGTAGTCCTTCCATTCGGTCTTGGTTATCTCCAGTGTGTCCGACGGCGCAATGTTGAGCGTATGGTACGTATTCAACCTGACGAACTCCTCGGGCCTCGCCTCAGTTATCTTGCCTGCCAGTCTGAGCCTTGAGGCGTTCCTGTCGACCTCTGCCTTTTCCAGCGTGAGCCGTATGAATACGTCTTTCTGTTCGCCGGTATCGCCCTCTGCGGCCTTGAACCTGCGCTTGCTCCATGACGCGACGCTGTCCCCCTGCGACAGTATCCTCGCAAGAAGATACAGGTCCTCGAACGACTCGGGAACGATCTTCAGCATGCTCGATGCGTCGTAGAACCGTATTATGCGCATGCTCAGCCCTTCTTGCGCTGCTTGAATATGCCCACTGCCTTCCTGAACTCCTCCGGAGAGTCGAAGTTCTTGTACACGCTCGCGAAGCGTATGTATGCCACGGGGTCCAGCCTGAACAGTCCCTTGACCACCATGTCCCCTATGGCGCTGCTCTTTATCTCCTTGACGCCCTTGGTGCGTATCCTCGTCTCTATCTTGTCGACAAGAGCCTCCATCTCGGCCCTGCTGACCTTGCGCTTCTCGCAGGCCTTGATCACACCGGCGAGGACCTTATTCCTGTCGAACGGCTCGCGGGTCTTGTCGCGCTTTATGACCGTTACATCGTCGAAGTCGACCTTCTCGTAGGTTGTGAAGCGCTTGCTGCATGCGCTGCACTCCCTCCTGCGCCTTATGCTCTTCCCGTCGAGTACCTCCCTCGAGTCTATGACATCGGTATCCTTGCTGCCGCAGTACGGACAACGCATCTAATCAGCACTAAGGATACAACGAAAAGATATAAAGAAATAGTCGGCAATATCTAAGCGTGCCTCTGTAGCTCAGTGGTAGAGCGTCTGCATGGTAAGCAGAAGGTCGCGAGTTCGATCCTCGCCGGGGGCTTTCTCAGAAACGGCTACGACGCCGTCACAGTGCCGTTTGAACGCACTAATACCCCTGGATCTCCCATTATAGTTATTCCGTACGCGCTCCCCGATATCAACGTGTCGGTTATCTTGCCGTTGCCGTAGCTTATGCTCCCGTTGAACGTGAGGGTTACCGATGCGCCCGAAGCGAGCACGTACCCTGTCCCGTTGAACCCGTCGCTCGTCTCGCTGCCGCTAGGAAGCACCAGGGCGCCGCTTGAGTTGACAAGGAATGTGAGCTGACGCAGGTATGCGTGGCTGGCGCCGAGCTCCTCCTCCAGGGTTATGTTCCCGGTTACGTTTATCGCTGTGCTGTTTATGGTCAGGTTTGAGAACGCCGGGAATGACATGGACTCGTGGCCATGCGCCCCTGCATTTCCGCGCATTCCGGTTATAAGCTGGTCGAGAGGCAGGTCAATGGAGCCGGTCTCGTTAATGCTGCCGGTTATGCTCAGGTTTCCGGCAGCTCCGTGACGCTCGCCGCTGTTCCCGTTATCGTGCGCGCTCGCAGAGACGTTTCCAGATGCGCCCGAGTGAGAGCCTATGCTGCCATCGGAGCCGTTTGCGCCGATGTCACCCACTATGCCAGTAACGCTGCCCATCGATGAGTTGATATCGGGCAGGGATGGAAGGTTCGCGTTCACTCCGAGCGCCCCATGGGCATTCGAGTGGTCTCGCGATATGACCACCTCTCCGGAAGGGAACCTGCTGTCATTGTTTGTTATCCTTATGTCTATGCTGGAGTTGCTGCTTATGAGCACATGCGAGCTTATTGGCCCGGATATCTGCAGCTGGTGCAGGGTTACGGGCCTGTTGCCCATGTTCTTCACTGTGACCGACAGGGCCGTATTGCCCCCGATGGAACTTATGCTTTCGCCCGTAATGAGCACGGATGCGCTTGCGTTCTCGAGCAGGTGCTCCTGCGCCGGGGTCAGCATGGTCCGGTTATCTTTTTCGCCGTAACCGCTTCCGGAGCCGCCGATGACGTTGGCGCCGTAGACCACGGCCTTCACTGAAGGAACAAGAAGGAAGGTGGTCGCATTAGATGAGTAAACGCTCACTATGACCGGGGAGAAATCCGCGAGTATCACTGAGTTGGAGCTTAGCTGCACGGGCTTTATGTTGGCGATTATGCTGTTCTCAGGAACGAACACGCTGTAGCTCGCATTTCCTATGGTTATAAACGACGATGCGGCTTCTAGGCGCACGCCGGTGATTATATCATTGGCGCTGAGGGTCGCGCTCCCGATGAGCTGGCTGACATTTACAAGTGACAGGGGGTCTACGCTCCCGCTGCCGGATACGTTTACCCAACCAGATGCGCCCCCATTATTGGACACTTCAAGCGCCACTGAGGAGTAATTCATCACCAGCGCGTTGGTGCCTTCGGGCACTGTCGGCGGGTCGGTAAGCCTCACTGCCAGGGAGTACGTTGGAGCGGATGCTGCAGCGGTGCCGAGCAGGGCTCCTGTAGTGGTTGTGCCTGACACATAGGCATTGCCTGCATTGTAAAGCAGCGTGTACGCTACTGCCGCCATGCCTATTATAAGAAGTATGCTGCCCACATAGTAGGGATTTATCCTGGTGAATCTTGTGAACCTGTTTGCGTAGGTGCCGCCTATCTCGAAGTTCGGTGTCGCGCGGTAGTACTTCCACCTCTTTATGAACTCGTTTTCAACTGGGGTTATTGCGCCCATCTGCTGCAGCTCATCGATGTGCTGCTTGACAGTGGATGGGGAAAGGCCGAGCTCCTGGCTTATCTCGGTGAGCGTGTGCTGCCTCTTTGTCAGCATTTTTACAATGTCATTCTTCGTTTTCCCGATACCGCTCATGAAAACCACATCTTATATGGTTTATGTGTCTGAGAGTTTATAAATAGCCTACGCGACGTTTCGGTTCTTATTCGGTTTTCAGTCGTAAAAATAATTGCAGAATAGCGCCAGTTGCGTCTTTGATTAAAACGGATCGGGCCGCGGCCACAAGGCGCCGCTCAACTCTGTCAGTGTTTGATGGGCGTCAGCGGATTAGATACTTTCAAATCACGTTGTAGCGATCATCACTCAAGATCCTCATCATCCGCCAGCATCGTTTGCACTTCCAAAGTAGTCATTGCATGCCCAGCAGGGACTTCGCCATTGACACGGCCTTGTCAAGGCCCTGCCGTGTCCGCGACTCTGCGACAAGCCTTATCGCGGGCGTGGTGTTGGAGGGCCTTATCACGAAGCGCCAGTCGCCGCCTATGACCTTTACTCCGTCTATCAGCACTGTTTCGAGGCCCTCGGCCTGCGCCCTTCCCCTTGCCTCGTCCACTATCCTGTGCTTCTCCTTCTCATCGACAGGTATCTCCAGGGCCTCAAGCTCGTAGTGCGGCATCTCCGCTATGAGCTCCGAGAGCCTTTTGCCGGTCCGCGCAACAATGCAGTACATCGCCATCGCCGAGAAGAGCGCATCGTCTCCGTTGTACAGCTCCGAGAAGTAGGTGTGGCTGGAGATCTCTCCCCCGAGCCTCGCGCGCTCGCGCTCCATGTTTTCGAGTATGAACCTTCTGCCTATTCTGCTTGGCACGGGAACTGCGCCTACCTGCGCGATCATGTCCTCGACGACCTTTGAGCAGCTTATTTCGTAGACTATCCTGTCGGAGGGCCTTGCAAGGCTCTTTATGAACAGCGACAATGACACGTCCCCGCGTATTATCGAGCCCTTGTCGTCCACGAAGACAGCGCGGTCACCGTCAGCGTCGAACGCCACCCCGAAGTCGAGTTTCTTCTCAACGACGAGCCTGCTGAGGCCGTCCAGGGTCCCCTCCTTCGGCTCAGGGCCCCTGCCCCCGAATTCCGGGTCATAGGCGTCGTTCATGGGAATGACGTCGATGCCTGCCTGACGCATTATCTGCGGGCCGATAATCGAGTAGGAGCCGTTGCCTGTGTCGAGGCCTATCCTGAGCTTGTGCATAGGGATTGACGCAGCACCAGACTTCTGGACAACCGTAGAGGAGTAGTCGCGCAGCGCGTCGGCGCTGAAGTCGGTTACGCTGCCGCCTGCCTGCGCGCCTTTCATGCCAGAATCGACTATCCTCTTTATGTCCTCGAGGCCGGAGCCCATGCCGAGTATCTTGCCGTTCGCGCCGAATATCTTGAAGCCGTTCCACTCCTTCGGATTGTGGCTTGCCGTGACCATTATCCCGCCATCGAGGCCGTTGTGCCTGATGGTGAAGTACACCATCGGCGTAGGGACAAGCCCCAGGTCCATTACGTCGAGGCCGTTTCCGGAAAGTGCAGCGAGCATCCGCTCTGACATCTCCCGGCTTCCGTGCCTTATGTCACGGCCGAACGCGACTCTCTTGCCATGCCCGATGTACTGCGCAAATGCGGCGCCTATCTTATCTGCGGTATCCTCGTTTATCTCCTTGCCGTATATGCCGCGCACGTCGTACGTGCGGTATATCGAGTCAGGAGCCTTTGGATTTTCCATGGTAAGGATATGGATTATATGGTATTAAGCCCTTGCGCTGCTCAGCCAAGGAACTCTTCCATGCGCAGCTGCCTTATGGCCTTTATGGTCTGCCATCTCTCTCGTAGGTATGGCGCGAGCCTGCCGCGCCCGAGGTCCTCCCTTATCGCGGAAACGGTGTAGGAATCAGAGGGGTATCCAGAGCCTATGTCAAGGCCCGACCTGTCAGCTATGCGCTGTATCTCGCGGTCGCGCTCCACCTTTGCGATTATGCTAGCACCGGATACCACTGGGTACCTTGAATCGGCCTTGTGCTCCGATATCACCTTTATGGAGCCGGAGCCCGCGCCACTGCGCTTCTGCTTCAGCCCGCTCACGAGCAGTCTTTTCTGCGAGAAGTAGCCGACGCGCATGCCGAAGCGCTCCGATATGACGTCGGGCGAGTCAAGGAACACGCGCGACGGTGAACTCTGCATCGAATCTAGGATCTTGGCGAAGTTTAGCGCCTCAAGCTCGTTTATCGATATGTGGTTGGCCATTGCCTGGTTTATCTCTGTGTTGCTTATGCTGTACGAGAGAACCTCCTCCGCAAGCGAGTATATCTCGTCGTAGAGGAACATGCGCTTCCTTCCGGTGAGCAGCTTAGAGTCCCTGACCCCGGCGCGCGACAGCCTGTTGAGCTTGCCGCTGCTGATGCTCACTACGCTTATCACTATGGGGCCAACCACTGCTCCCCGGCCGGCTTCGTCCCCACCGGCGATTATGATCTTAACACCTTATTACAGGCCCTTCCTGTCTACAACTATGAAGTCGTTAACGGCCAGGACGTTCGAATATGGCACTGTGAGCCTTCCGCCCTTTGCCGAAAGCTTGCTCACGAGTTCACTGTCGACGTTGGGCTCAACGACGAGTCCGCTGAGCTTTCCGTTTACCTCGTTGACCTCTGCATCTATGAACTTGCCTAGATCAAACCCGTCATTTGTGACGACCTCCTTGCCCACTAGCTGTTCCGCTATTATGTATTTTACCATTTATACACCTGGCGCATATACCAAAATTATATAATGAAGTAAGTTTATATACCTAATGGTTTCTGACGTTAACGCAAATCTCTGAAGATACGTCATATGTTGGGGGTTATGGAGGGTCTTGACGGGCTTATTTTCAAGGAGAAACAGGTGCGCATGCTGTCGCTTCTCGTTGATGGACGGCGCGAGTGGCACCTGTCCGATCTTGCCAAGGAGTCCGGTACGACGTACGTGCACGCCAGCAGATTCGTCGCGATGTGCGAGGACGCAGGACTCGTAGGCTCTGAGATGCACGGCAAGACAAAGAGGATATTCCTGACGGACAAGGGCAGGGGCATAGCCGCGAAGATAGGCGAGATACGCGAGCTGGCAAAGGTACAGGAGCCCGCTGCGCAGGCTGCGCAACAGGAGGCGCAGAAAGACGCTGTCCCTGATGCGTGAGCTCCGCTGAGGCCACAAATATAAAAATAAAGAAATAGGAAATAATAAGGCATTAAGCGGGAAAATGAGCCATCAGCCGCCGATCTTGAACATCTTTGTGCCGCAAACGCTGCACGGGCCTGTCTTGGCCTTCTTACCATTCTTCATGGTGACTTCCTTCGCGTCCTTCATCTTTCTCTTCGCCTTGCACTTAACACAATATGCTTCTACTTCCATGGTATCTCCGCATTATACATGCATGGAACATTATAAAAAGCTTGCTTGTGTTCGCTCTTTCGGCCCTGGCGCTCAGATTACCTCAAGCGAAGTCCTCTTTCGCACCTCGTTTATGACATGGCCGTAGTCGCGGTAGTGGATGAATGCGGTCAGGGTGAGGGTGTACGTCCCCCTGTCAGTGCCTGTGCCCCCGAATACGTCTATGCTCGCAGTCTTCTCCTCGTTGCTCGCGATCGTGCCCAGCCTGACCTCCTTCTGCTTCGATGCGCCGATGGAGTCGAAGCTGAGCTGCCTCGGCAGCTCCACGACAACGGACCCCAGCACAGGCTCCCCAGTTATGTTCCTTACCCCCAGGTTCATTGTGACAGTGCTGCTCACCTTCGACTTGAGGCGGTAGGGGGTAAACTCCGTTTTTATCATGAACGGCACCTTCTTCCCAAGGTCAGCTGCGACGTCCTTCTTTCCGAATATGTCCAAAATACCCATTTGATTACCTTGACGCAACAGCGTAGGTTGCGGCGCTATTATTTCCAAGGACAATTATCTTATAGGTATTGCCCGGAGAGGTTTCCATTGCGGCGCCCTGCGGGCCCGCGGAGAGTTTCCCTATGAAGGCAATGATGGTGCTGTTGTATGGGCCTATGACGATCCCATAACTGGTTGAACCCAGCTGCGCCTGATGCGTCAGTTGCGTCATAACACCGTTTGAGGATACTGCGAATGCCACTGCCCCGATGCTTGCCTCTGCGGCGAGGGTGTTTGCTGCCTTTGCCATATACGCGTCATACTCACCGCCTATCGCGCTGGAAACAATGCTGTTGTATATGGAGCTGTTCTTCAGGCCCCCGAGATTGGAAACCATCGATTCAAGTCCCTGTATGTTGCTGTTCGAGAGATACGAGCTGTTGAAGCTCTTGTCCGCGCTGAGCGCCTGCTCGAGAATGGACCTGTATGCCGAGGAGTTGAGTTGGGACAGATACTGGGTTGCGGAGGACACTGCGCCCCCGGTAGATTCCGATATGTCTGAAAGGTTGAAGCCGGATATGATGCCGCGTATGTTTGCCGGAAGGGAGTTCTCTATCGATGAGAAAAGCCCGGAGTTGTTAGCGATTGCCCCGCTTATCTGGCTGCCGAGCCCCTGCGCCGCGCTTGACGGCAATATGGATGACAGCGAGCTTGAGTTGAGGAGCGAGGACATTATCCCGCTTATGACTGCTGCTGTCGATACATTGCCCGTTACCAGGAGATTGCCCGACAATATCACAGAGCTTATCTTTACCGGGTCCGGGGAGTTGTCCTCGAGAGTTATTCTGATTGAGGTTGCATTTCCGGCACTTGTCACTTCCGCGCCGGTAACTGAGAGGGCGTTGGAGGAGTATGCACTAATAGATGCGTTGCCAGTTCCGTTGTACGGCTCTGCGGATGCGTACGGCTTGACCGCGAACAACAGAGTCGCGCCGTCCGCCACAGGCGCAACCAGTGTTGTCACGTTCACCAGTATGGTTTCGGATGAGCTGCTGCGCGTCGAAGATACAGGAACGTATATCCTGCTTGACTGGAACACGGCGTTGTACGGCGCGCCCCCTATGGAAACGTTCGATGATGCGACTGAGAGCTCCAATCCGTCGGCAGTGGAGTTGTCGGGCACATAGAGCTGGGCCACGGTGTAGTCCGAGGGCCCGGTGAACGTCAGCGCCTGCGTTGTGTTGTAGTAGCTCCACGCGCTTCCGTTTGATGTAGTGTAATGGACGCCTATTGAGGAGTATGCCACGCTGAGGGAGTTTGCGGTATTGAAAGGGACCGCGCCGAGGAGCCTGACAGTGATCTCCCGCGAGCCGATGCGCGTAGGCTTCGCCCCGGAAAGCATTACAGCCGCGACTATTATCACGAGAGCTGCGAGCACTGCGAGCGACGCCTTGGCGCGGTTGTCCATCCCCTCACAGGGAATAAATGGCGACTTAGCTATTTAGAGTTTGCTGCATCGCCATCAAGCTCGAGGAGTATCTGCTCTATGTGGCGCCAGTTGTCCGCGATTATTATGCCCTTGCTCTTCTCCGACCTTATGAAGCCCTCGTTCCACGGCTGCCTGAGGAGTATCGCTGTCTTGCCTGCGCCTGCGACGTTCTTCACGACCTCGTGGAAGTCGTCTACGTATATGTCCACGCCGTCAGCCTTCTGTTTCTCCGCCTTCTCCGGGAAGTGCATGAACCTGTCGTAGGCTATGCCGTTCTTGCGCAGCCATATCTTCACGTTCGGGTTCGGGTTGCCGGTGGTTATGCTTATGTTGAAATGGTCGCGCAGGTTGTCTATTATGGAGGGTATGTCCCTGTCGATGAGGTTTATCCTGTCGTAGACGTCCCACGCATGCGAAAATATCTCTATGACCTGGTCGTGGGAGAGCGAGGTGAAGACCTCTGAGAATTCATGGCGTACAAGATCCTTCTTGAACGCCTTTACTCCGTACGCGCGCTCGAATTCCTGCAGCCACACCGAGACCGTGTCGGCGAGCGTGCCGTCGATATCGATGCCCAGGGTCTTTTTCATCGCATCACCATTTTAACTTTATCTTGCGGGTCGACGGCCCTGCCCAGGAATCCTGCGACTAGAAATGTCGCCTTCACGCGCGTATGCATTTTCTCAAGCACGCTTGGTATGAAAAGGGCGCCGAGGGAATGACTCACGAAGACAGTTTCGCTGTCTATGTATTTTTCGAAAGGCGCAAGTGCCTTGAACCAGTTCTCAAGAGTCTGATCTTTAGGGGTTGGGAATGCCGGGATATGCACGGCGTGGCCCAGATGCTCAAGCTGACTTTTTAGCCAGGGAAACCAGTTCTCCTCAGGATTGCCATATGCGCCATGGAACATCAATACGTTTGCCATAGTAACAACTCTGTTTTGCAGGGGGAGAGATTTGAATTCTCGTATCCACAAGAGAAACAAGCCCTGAACCTGTCGCGTTTGGCCACGTTACTGCGCCTGCTTCTTGTTTTCTTTTAGCATCTCTTTGACGGCATTTTTAAGCGCAGGCACGTCCGTTTCGATTGTTTTCCAGATGACATCAATGTCAATATCAAAATACTCATGAATAAGAAAATCGCGCATTCCTGCTATGCTTCTCCAGTCGATTTCGGTGTGCTTATCCTTTAGACTTTTAGGAATATTTTTGGACGCCTCGCCTATTACAGAAAGCCTTCTTATCACTATATCCTGCAGGGGTATGCTTTCCGAGAACTCCTCCAGCGATTTCCCTGAAACAGTATCTTCAACTATCCTTATGCTGAATAAAATGTCCCCTAAAAGGATTTTACTATCTCTCATAAGATATCAATCTTGTCTTTTAAAATAAAAGGCCTGAGTTTGCTGTTTACAGAGCCATAGGTAACGATATCGGGACGCTGGCCAAGTTTCTCCTTAAGATCGGCATACAGGCCCCCTATATCAAAAAGCGAGGGTGTTTCCCTGAATTTCACAAGTATGTCTACATCGCTCTTCATTCCTGCATCCCCCCTGGCGGTAGAACCGAATATCGCCGCCTTCACGACTCCGTGCTCCTTCAGTATAGGCAGTATAATTCTCTTTACTTCGGATGCTGTTCTCATATCAATCTGTAGGACTTTTACGACTCAAAATATAAAAATAGGTTGGTTCACGCACGCATAGTGAATTATTTGCAGGGGGAGAGATTTGAACTCTCGAAGGCGCTAAGCCACAGGATCTTAAGTCCTGCGCGTTTTTCCGTGGCTTGACGGCCAGACCAGACTCTGCCACCCCTGCGTATGCAAGAAGTATTGCACGTTTGCGTATATATGCGTTGCGAGCCCGCTATGCGTACATCGACGGTCCTGTCTCCGGCGAGGCGTCTCCCTGGGCGTACTGCTCGTGCGACTCCCTGACCTTCTTCAGCAGCTCGCGTATCTTGGCCTCGACCTCCTTCGCCTCCTTGTCCAGCTCTTCTAGGTCTATGTCCATGTCAAGCAGCTCGTTGAGCCCCTCTATCGCAGTCTCCGCATACTTAGGATCCGTTATCCTTGGATCCACCTCTGCCATGACGTCGAAGGTGCTTATGCCGTAGTCCTGAGACTTGACGAGAAGCGCTGCGTTCACCCCCGCGACGACGCCCTCCTGTATTGCCTTTATGCCAGACTTTGCGGCCTTCTTGAGGAGCTCCTTGTCCGATGACGCAACGTATATGATGTCACCCGGCTTCTGCGACGGCATGCCCCCGACGGACACTATGCGCTGCAGCGAGTACTTCCTCGCGAACGCGAGTATCTCGTCGGCAAGCGGATATACCAGCATCGGAGGTATTGTGAACTCGGATATCAGGAGCAGGAACTTGTACTTGTCCGACTTGTAGATGCGCGCGGGGCGCATTGGCGTCGCGTTGTGTATCGATGCTATGGGCGGGAACAATTCGCTGTCTATGTAGCCTATGTAGTCCATGCCAAGCTTTTCCACCATATAGGAGCCGGCCATCGGCCCCACCAGCCCTATTCCTGGAAACGCCTCTATAAGCGTGTACCCCTTCAGCCCTTTGTCATTGGTGATCTTTATTGCTATCATTGAATCACTACACTATTGCAGCGAAGGTTTAAAATCATTGCAGTGTTTTGCGGCATGCGAGTTATATTTTGCTCTCGTAGGTACGACGATATATATAAAAGCGTTTCCGTCGTAGTGTATTCGGTGAAAATGATGGCGGAAAGAATGACAAGAGAGAATGTAGACCGAGAAGACGGCTACCTGTACTACCTCGGCAAGGATGGGTACGTATGGAGAACCCCCATGAGGAACAACCCAAGGGGAAGGAAGAGCAAGGTAGGAAGCGAGAAGGTCTCGAGAGCGGATGGGTACCTGTACTTCATAGACCAGAAGGGTTATGTCGCAAGGACAAAGATGAACAGGCGCGGCAGGATCTCAGGAAGCAGGAGCTCAAGGAGAAAGAGCGCCAGCAGGCGCAGTGCAAGCAGGAGAGGAAGGAGATAGGTCCTTCTGGTTTCTTTCTTTTGTTTTCTGTTTTTTTCTATTTTTCGCGGCGCCGTCGCGTGATGGCGCCGCTACAATAAATCAGGAGTGCGGCGAGCCTCAGAAAAGCTCGGGCCTTGGCCACTCTATGCCCTCGACGGGCCTGCCGAACTGGACTGCACCCGTGCTTCCGGATACGTCCATCTTCGCCGCGGCCAAGAATGCCATGTTGATAAGCGTTATTGACAGTGCCACGTAGATGTATTGCGCATTGGTGCCCAGATACTCATAGCTCATGATTATCAGCGTGAGTATTAGGACGGTTGCGCAGAATGCGAATGCGCCGGAGGAGCGCCTTACGATTATGACTGCGGAGGCAAGGCTGAGAAGCGCCAGGAGCAGGTCCGCGACAGGTATTATGTACTGCGAGAATACGCCCACGAGCGCGCTCGAGAGGCCTATGCCAAGTATGCTTATAGCTAGGTATTTCGCTGGCACATACGCCAGGTATATGAGCAGTATGGTGCTCGTGGCAAAGAGGAGGCTGGTCAGGTATATGAACCTGCTGGGAGTCTCTGCGGGCTTTAGGTGCATGCGCGTGGCCCGGTCTATGTCCTCAAGGCAGTAAAGCTTGTCGTGAAACGGCATTATGTCGGCGTAGCAGAAGGGCCTCTTGCAGTACTCGCACAGCGCATATGCCTGGCGCCATGGATGGTTCACGCACGCGAGCCTTGACGCGTCAACCTCCTTATATGCAGGCGCGCCCTGCGGCGGCGATGCCTGCACGGGCCCTGCCTTCTCTTCCTGCTTCTGCTCCTGCCGCGCGGGCTGCGCCGGCTTTTCCTGCTGGGCTTGCCGCTCAGGCTTCTTTTCCACGGGTTTGGCGGGCGCCTTGGCTGCCTTTTCCTCTAAGGCCGTGCGCTTCTTGAAGATCAATAGCTCGTTCGGATCTATGCCCAACAAACAACACCGTCAGATGTGGCCATGCTCAGGGCGCCCCTGCGAGAAGCCCCTGGAGGCGCGCCTGGCAGCCTCTTCGGCCTTCTTCGAGAATATTCCCCTGTGCTTGGCGCAGCTTATGCAGTAGTATATCTTCCTGCTCGACATGAACCTCACGTTGTTCTTGTCAGACGGATCCGTACCGAAACGTATCATCTTCTCGTAAGATACGGCCTTGTTCCTGGGCATCTTCCTGCCGCAGTTGTCGCAAGTCACTAGTGGCTCTTTTCCTCTCAAATGAACACCTTGGTGATATTATTGAATAAAAGGCTATTAATATATGTGTTGTATGTAGTAGTGATTACCGGGGTGCACAGCGCATGAAGATACTCCTGTTAGGCAGCTCTGACGAATACCTTGAGGACGTCATCGACATCCTCTCCTCCGAGGGCATAAGCGTTGTGGCGAAGGTCATCACCGGCAACACTGACGAGTTCTGCGGGATAGCGGAGGAGGCGGTGCTCAAGAAGGGCTACGACGTAGTCATCGGCGCTGCGGACAATTACATCACGGCTGGGATCGAACTCAACAAGCACAGCGGCATACGCGCCGCTGCCATAAACTCGAAGCGCGACATAAGGCTATCCATGAAAAGCAGGCCAAACGTGGTCATTGCCGTGGAGGACGTCTCGCTCCTTAAGGACATCGCTGAGGCGATGCCGCAGGAAGGCGATACCCGGCAGGTGCACATGCAGAGGAAAACGCTTGACATGTTCACGAGAGGGCAGGCGCCGGAGCAACAGGAACAGCGGGCTCCGGGGAGGGCGCTCGATGTCATCACAGGGGCGGTGCAGAACAGGCGCGCGGCGCAGGAAGCGGCGGACATGAAAAAGGCGTACAAGGCGAGGGACAAGAAGGCGCGCTTGCAGGAGAAGGACACTTATGCGGAGGAGCAGCAGGGCATGGCAGACGGGCGCAGGAAGAGGCTGGGATTCATGGGCAGGCTCAAGGACTCCCTCGGCATAGTCGACGAGGGCAGGGGTGATTAGATGATCGCCGGTGAGCCTGAGTGCAAGAGGATAGGCAGGTCGGTGCTGCCTGCCGTAAGGGCCTCTGTTGCGGAGCTGATGCACAACAGATACAAGTGGAGGCAGGAACGCATAGCGGAGGGGCTTGGCGTGGTGCAGGTTGCCGTGAGCAAGTACCTTAACGGCAGATATTCGAAAGAGGTTTTGAAAGTGAGGAACTACATAAGGAAGATGAAACTGGGGGACAAGATAGCTGCTGAGCTCGCGGATGGGAAGAGGAGCAGCGTGGTGCACGGCGAGATGGATAGGCTATGCACAGAGCTCGTAAAGGCGGGTGTTGCATGATGCCAGAAGAGCTAGACCCGTTCAGGATAAGCCAGGAGCAGCTGGACAAGGCCGCTGGGCTGATGAACCTCGACAAGGCGGCGCATGCAATACTCCGCGAGCCGATGCGCGAGCTAGAGCTGAACATGCCGGTCAGGATGCGCAACGGTACTACCAAGGTATTCAAGGGCTTCAGGGTGCAGTACAACAACGCACGCGGCCCTACAAAGGGCGGAATAAGGTTCCATCCCCAGGAGACAAAGGACACTGTCAAGGCGCTAGCCGCGTGGATGACATGGAAGTGCGCCCTCGCGAACATACCGTACGGCGGAGCGAAGGGAGGCGTGATATGCGATCCGAAGTCCATGAAGGGCGACGAGCTCGAGGAGCTTTCCAGGACGTACATAAGGTCATTGAACGGATTCGTTGGCCCGAAGGTCGACATACCCGCTCCGGACGTATACACAAACCCGCAGGACATGGCCTGGATGATGGACGAGTACAGCAAGATAGTCGGCCACAACGAGTTCGGCGTCATAACCGGCAAGCCTCTCGAGGTCGGGGGCTCTGAAGGCAGGTTCGACAGCACGGCGATGGGAGGCATGTACGTGCTCCGCGAAGCGGCGAAGATGAAGAAGATAAACTTGAGGAAGGCGACCATCGCCATACAGGGCTTCGGCAATGCGGGCAACTTCGCATTCGAACTGTCGAAGAAGCTCTTCGGCTCGAGGATAGTCGCAGTAAGCGATTCCTCCGGCGGCGCGCACTCGGAGAAGGGCCTTGATTACCAGAAGCTCAAGGATGTCAAGGAGAAGACCGGCAGCGTAGACAACTGCAAGGGCGCGGAGAAGATAACAAACGACGAGCTTCTCGAGCTGGACGTCGACATACTCATACCATCGGCCATAGAAAACCAGATAACAGAGAAGAACGCAGACAGGATAAACGCGAAGATAGTGCTTGAGCTCGCCAACGGCCCTGTCACGCCGGGGGCAGACGAGATACTGTTCCAGAGGGGCGTGCTTGATCTGCCTGACTTCCTGGTCAACTCAGGCGGGGTCATAGTCTCGTACTTCGAGTGGGTGCAGAACATACAGAGCTTCTACTGGACGGAGGATGACGTTTACAAGCGCCTTGACGCCATAATCACCAAGTCCTTCTCCGACGTCGTGAAGACGCAGAGGGAGTACAGGGATAACGGCAAGAAGATAAGTCCGAGGATGGCCGCGTACATCGTCGCAGTCGAGCGCGTCGCAGCGGCGATGAAGATACGTGGATGGTATTAGGTGAGAACATGAATCGCGGAATGATTTTGGGCATTGCTGCAGTGACCATAGTCGTTGCTGCCGTCGCAGTCTATCTCGTGGCCGGCTCTGCTTCGGCTGCGCAGGCGGTGGCTGTGGGGGACAACGTGACTGTCTATTACACAGGCTCGTTCACCAACGGCACGGTGTTCCAGTCGGACTTCAACAGCACGCCATTCAGCTTCATAGCGGGTGCCAATCAGGTAATACCCGGATTCGACAGCGCAATAATCGGGATGAAGGTCAACCAGTCGAAGACAGTGACCATACCGATGAATGAGGCTTACGGGCCGGTGGATCCCGCGCTCTTCATCAGCGTGCCGATAAGCGCCTTCGGAAACCAGACGGTCAAGGCCGGGATGGTTTTCTCCGAGGTAACGCAGAGCGGACAGCAGATGCGGGGAATGGTGACTGCAGTGAATGCGACAAACGCGACTCTCGATTTCAACCAGCCGCTGGCGGGACATGCGCTCGTGTTCACAATAAAGGTCATCGGAATCAGGAAGTAGAATCCCAACAGCCCTTCCGGTCTTGTATCCGCAATCACGTTTTCTATGGCAAACCTATAAATATGTTTATGAATATATATTCATAACAGGTGAATGTGATGCCAAGAAGAGATGGAACAGGACCGTATGGGGAAGGACCATGGACAGGAGGGGGCTTCGGATCTTTCGGCCATGCGCATCGGCACATGCAGCATGGCTACTGGGGTCGCGGGTACGGACAGAGGCGCTGTGGGTGCTGTGCGGGCGCTGCGGCCGAGCTGACAAAGGAGGAAGAGGGGAAGATCCTCAGGGCTAATATCAAGGACCTAGAAGACGAAAAAGCCGGCATAGAGAAGAGGCTCAGGGAACTTGAAGAAGGCAGAGAGTGAGCACCGGATGCCGAGGCCCGTGCGCTGCAGGGCAGTTGGATTCTCCCCGGGGGTTAGTTATTTCAAGCCCCGGGGCGTGCCCCTGTACAGACTCGATGAAGTAATACTGTATGTTGATGAGCTTGAAGCCGTCAGGCTGAGCGACCTTGAGGGTATGCAGCAGGAAGAATGCGCCAGGAGTATGAACATATCGCAGCCGACATTCCACAGGACGGTGCGCTCGGCCAGGAAGAAGATTGCAGATGCCATAGTGAAAGGAAAGGCGATAAGGATAGAAGGCGGAAACTTTGTGCTTGTTTGAGGTCATTACATGATAATAGGCGTACCGAGCGATGACGCGCTGACAGTGAGCGACCATTTCGGGAGATCGAAGACGTTCGTGCTGATCGAACTGTGGAACGGCAGGGAGCGCAGAGAGATTGTCGACAATCCGCACAACAGCGAGCCCAACGAGAAGAGAGGACATGGAAGGCTTCTCAAGATGCTTGCCGAGAACAGGGTCAATATGGTAGTCTGCGTGAACCTGAATCCTAGGATGCAGAAGAATTTGGAGAGCATGCACATAGCTGTTACAAGATGTGAGCCCGGCTCCAGGATAGATGCCATAATTGACCCGCTGCGCGGGTAGTGCGCCTACTTGTGCCTGCGGGAGAGCGCCCTGTAGGCGATGACTGCTGCAACAGCCGATATTATTATCCCGGCAGCCCCTGCCGTTATTATTCCAAACGCTTCAGACTGTGTGAACTGCACTGCGCCCTGCTGCGTGGCGTTGCCCTGCGCGCTTGCAGCCGTGACGCTGGCGGGCGCGCTGGCATTTAACGGAAAGAGCCAGAAGGTGCCCAAAGTGGCCCTGGACATGCCTTGCTGCGGCGCCACAATCATTGGATTATAGGTGTACTCTCCGACGACGCTGCCGTTCTCGACGTCTATGTAAAGCCCGGGATATACCCTATTCGGATATGCGGTATGGTTCGCCAGCGGGCTGCCGCCGGTAACCGCCCACACCACTGAATATCCGGTTAGCGCGCTGGCGGTTGTTGCGTTGCCCTCTGCCGCAGAGATTGACGCGGTGCCGTTTGCCACGCCGTACAGAGATGCCGTCGAAGTGGCGTTGTATGCAGGCACTCTTATCACATATGGCTGGCTGGGCCCGTAATACTCTACGACACCGTTGCCCTTGTCAAGAGTAATTGTTATTCCCAGGGTGCGCACTGCGGCGATCCCGAAGGCGCCGCTCGTCGTGCTGCCGTTTGGATATGGTATCCGGTATGAGAAGAATAGCGATGTCTGGTTTGTCGAGCTGGAATAGAAGCCGCCGGTGTAGTTGGCATAGCTGGAGTAGTAGCCCTCGCCGAGGCGCCCTATCAGGTAGCTCTCGCCTGCGAGTATGGATTGCTCGCTTGCATTGGCGACGGTGAAGTTCCCGGCAACGCTCCCTGACGTCGCGTTTCCTGTAGAGGAATTCCCCAATATCGGGGTAGGGAAGCGGGTGCTGGGCTGCGCACAGATTACCCCGGTGAGAGCAATCAGCGCTGCAAATGAGAACAGGGTTGCGGCTCGCATGGATTACTAACGGAGTGAATATATAAAGAGGTTGCCGTGGTTTCGGTTAGATCCACGCTTCCTGTGCCGGGATTTACGCCGTGGCCCCTGAGAAGCAGCTTGACGTCTCCCTGCTGCGCTTGCTCATGAGAATGCGGGAGACGTCTGGATTGAATCGCAGGGTGGATTCCCTGATCCGGGTTTCCATGGTTATTACTGAATATCCCTTAGGGAGCGCGTCATGCCCAGTCGGCGCTGCATCGATCTTTATTTCCACGGGCTCGGCTCCCCTCGCGGCCTGAACGAGTATGTTCTTTGGTGGTTTCTTCTTTACAGCCATCCCATCACCCCATTCATTTTGCACTCTACATATTTATAGCTTGTGTAGAGACAAACGGGCCGGACCGCGCGGCATGCGCGGCGCATCGCTCCGACGCAAACATGGCTCAGGTTCTTAAGCGAAACGCCGGGATCCTTTTAGCTACGTCCTCCGCGGGTGCGCGAAGGTTTAAAAGCGTGTGCATTGAAAACACAAGGGCTTGTGGTTTTATAAACAGCAAACCACAATATATAGATGTATACCGGGTTTGGCAATGATAAAGGAAATCGTGAAGAGGGATGGGAGTGCAGTGAAATTCGACAGCGCGAAGATACTGGGGGCCATAGAGAAGGCGATGCATGCCTCGGGCTTCAGGAACGGGGTTATCAAGGAGCGCGCGGGAAAGCTGGCGGACGAGGTCGTCGCGGAGCTTGAGAAAAACTACGAGAGACCGACCATCGAGCAGATACAGGACATGGTGGAGATGGTGCTCATAAAGAACGGACTTGCAGACCTCGCGAAGGCCTACATAATATACAGGAAGCAGCACCAGGACCTCCGCGAGAGCATATCCATAGCCGAGCATCTCGACTTCGTTGACAGCTACATAAACGAGCAGGACTGGATGGTGAAGGAGAACGCTAACATGGGATACTCGCTGCAGGGGCTCAACAACTACATCACCTCTAAGATCACGTCCACGTACTGGCTGAATAAGATCTACTCGGAGGAGGCGAAGCGCGCGCACAAGGACGGCGACATACACATACATAACCTGAACCTGCTCGGCGCGTACTGCGTGGGCTGGGACATCAAGGACATACTCATAAGGGGCTTCAGGGGCGCCCCAGGGAAGATAGAGTCCAAGCCCGCCAAGCACTTCCGCACGGCGCTCATGCAGATAGTCAACTTCTTCTACACGCTGCAGGGCGAGAGTGCCGGAGCGCAGGCGCTGTCCAACTTTGACACGTACCTTGCGCCTTTCATAAAGTTCGACGGGCTGACCTACCCCGAAGTGAAGCAGGCGCTGCAGGAGTTCCTGTTCAACATAAACGTTCCCACGCGCGTGGGCTTCCAGACCCCGTTCACCAACCTTACAATGGACCTCGAAGTGCCGGGGTACATAGCCAACGAGCCCGTCATCATAGGCGGGAAGTTCACAGACCGCAAGTACTCTGAGTTCCAGAACGAGGTCGACATGCTCAACCAGGCGTTTGCGGAGGTGATGACGGAGGGCGACGCGTCTGGCAGGGTCTTCACGTTCCCTATACCCACGTACAACATAACAAAGGACTTCGACTGGGACAACCCGAAGTACAACCCCATCTGGGAGATGACAGGGAAGTACGGCATACCATATTTCTCCAACTTCATAAACAGCGACATGAAGCCAGAGGATGCGCGCAGCATGTGCTGCAGGCTGCGAATCGACAACCGCGAGCTGAAGAAGCGCGGAGGCGGCCTCTTCGGCGCTAATCCGCTGACGGGGTCCATAGGCGTGTTCACCATCAACCTGCCGAAGATAGGCTACCTCTCGAGCAGTGAGGGGGAGTTCATAGAGAGGTTGGGAAGGATGATGGACATATGTAAGGGCGCCCTGGAGATAAAGCGCAAGACAATAGAGAGGTTCACGGAGCGCGGGCTTTATCCCTACTCGAAGTACTACCTATCTGGAATAAAGCAGGCCTATGGCCAGTACTGGAAGAACCACTTCTCTACGATAGGCATAGTGGGCATGAACGAGGCCTGCGTGAACCTGCTGGGCAAGGACATAGCGAGCCCCGAGGGCAAGGCCTTCGCCCTGCGCGTGCTCGATTTCATGCGCGCACGCATGGAAACCTACCAGCTGGAGACGAACAGCATATACAACCTAGAGGCCACGCCCGCGGAGGGCACTAGTTACGCCCTCGCGAAGAGAGACAAGGAGCTCTACAGGGACATCATCGTCGCAAACGAGGAGGCATACAGGAACAGGGGAGCTGCTCCTTACTACACCAATTCATCTCACCTGCCGGTGGGCTACAGCGACGACGTATTTGAGACATTGACGCACCAGGACGAGCTGCAGGTGAGGTACACAGGAGGCACGGTCATACACGTCTTCGTTGGCGAGTCGATGCCAACGATCGAGTCTACCAAGAGGCTCGTGAGGAAGATCTCTGAAAACTTCCGCCTTCCGTACTACACGCTCACCCCGACGTTCAGCATCTGCCCCAAGCATGGATACCTTGCCGGAAGGCACGAGTACTGTCCGAAGTGCGATGCCGACCTTATGTTGAAAAAAGTGGTAAAATGACGACAATGGAACAAGTGGTTGTGACGACAAGCATGGAAGACCTTGAGGAGAAGCGCACCAGGTGCGAGGTTTACTCGCGCATAGTCGGGTATCTGCGCCCGGTGAACCAGTGGAATGTAGGCAAAAGAGAGGAGTTCCAGGACCGGAAGACGTACGACAAGACAAGAGAGGAGTACTCACAGTGCGAGCAGTGCTGATCCATGGAAATATGCGGATTCCAGCGCGTGAGCCTGATTGACTACCCCGGAAGGATTGCATCCATTGTATTTGTTCCGGGATGCAACATGCGCTGCCCATTCTGCCACAACTCAGACCTTGCCCTCAGGAACTACGGCAAGCTGAATGTTTACAGGGAAGAAACAATACTGCGCAAGCTCCACGATGCAAGCAGGTTCATTGATGGAGTGGAGATAACTGGCGGGGAGCCCACGCTGCAGCAGGGCCTCGTTGATTTCATAGCAGAGTGCAAGGACATGGGACTTCTTGTGAAGCTCGACACCAATGGCAGCAATCCAGGTAAGCTTCGCGAGCTCCTCGAGAAGAAGCTGGTTGACTATGTTGCGATGGACGTGAAGACCGCGCTCGATGCAGGGAAGTACACCAAGGCCATAGGAGTCAGCAACGCAGCCATGCTCAAGAACATAGACGAGAGCATAAGCCTGCTGCTGAACTCAGGCATAGAATACGAGTTCCGTACGACCGTCGTGCCGGGCCTTGTGTCTGCGGAGGACCTGAAGTCAATAGCGCAGAGGATAAAGGGCGCAAAGGCCTACTACCTGCAGCAGTACGTGGCGCACAACACCCTCGATCCAAGCTACGAGAAGGTGCTGCCGTACAGCGACAAGGTGCTGCAGGACGCATGCAACGAGATAAGGCAGGAGGGCCTTATTGTATATTGTAGTATAAGGTCATAGACTAAGATATCTAAATATTTATTAAGTTTCTGTTATAAAATATATAGTATGGAGGTCATTTACACGATCCATGCGGAGGAGAAACTCCTAGAGAGAGAATTTGAAAAATCTGCGATAGAGGAGACCTTAGAGAAACCGGATAGGATTTTTACATCTAGATTAGGCAGGATGATAGCGCAAAAAGCCATGGAGGATAGGTCACTACGCGTAGTTTATGAAGTTGAAGGAAGTGTTTATATAGTCATAACGGCATATTATACTAAACGTGGGAGATATGAGTGATTTGCTATGAAAGTTACTTATGATAAGAAGGCAGATGCCGCGAATTTTGTATTCCAGAGCGGCAAGTATCACATAAGCAAGGAGATAGGAGATGGGGTTATAGTCGACTACACAAAGGACGGCAAGATACTGAGCATAGAGATACTTGATTTCTCGAAGAGAATGCCCAAGGGCAGCATAAAGGATACTCTAACCAGCAAAAAGGTCGAACTGTTGGCTATGTCCTGATTTCGTCCGTCTGCTGCCGTGGCGTGAGGCAGCCTTTTTAGCGAGTGCCATGCGAAGACATACCATGAAGCCAGCAAAATGCGTCGATTTCATCATGCTGAGGAGAGGGAAGTTCCTCGTGGAGAAGAGGCGCGTGGACGACGACACGGATCCTGGCCTTATCGAGATTCCAGGAGGCCATATCGAGCCCGGAGAAGCGTTCGAGGATGCGCTGAAGCGCGAATGCGGGGAGGAGCTGGGCGTTGTACCGATCGAGTACAGCTTCGTGCACAAAGGGCTTTACCAAGCTACCTCTGAGCTGCAGGAGCTCAATTACTGCGTTGTGACAGAGTGGTCCGGGAGGATAAAGGGCTCAGAGGCCGAATCGCACAAATGGCTCACCTTGAAGCAGATTGACAAGCTCGACATACAGATAGACAGAGACGCGATGAGGCGGGTTCTTGAACGTGTCAGGTCATGACTTTGCCCGTATCTGATTCCTGCCCTTCCTCCTTACCTCGCGGATTAGTAGGAGTATGTTTCCTATGCCTATGACCCCTACTACGACAAGCACCAGCACTGTCGCAACGCCCACCGAATCCAGATTAGGTATAGGGTTGCCGGTGCTTACTGCAAACTGGTCTATGACAGGAAAGAGGAGTATCAGCGCGCCTATGATTGCGAATGCCATTCCCCCGTAGTACAGCGTCCTGCCGGCCGTCTTCCTTCCCACGAACTTCATCTGGTTCTCCGACAAACCTGATGACACTGCGAAGTTTGCGAACAGCGCGCCGAGCACTATCTGCATCACCATTGTTCCCAATCCGAAGAAAAGGCCCGGAAGCGGAGCATATATCAGGCTCGGAACCTTTGGCGCAAGTATAAGCACTACTATGGTGGAATATGCGCCGAAGCCCCAGCCCGCAACAAATCCGTGCAGCACCGCAAGCTTTATCGGCACCGGCTTCGGGTCTGATTCGTGCATTGGGACCCGCTCCGCGTGCTCTGTGTGGTGGATTTTGCCCTTGAACAGAAGATCCAGAGGTATGTGCAGGTACTGCCTCTTATTCAGTATGTACATGCCGGATATGGCCATCACTATGCCCACGATCACGTACACGGGGCCATCAAGGTTGAACTGCTGGTATATCACCGCGAGGCCTATGAATCCGAGGGTGGTGAGTATTGCGCGCTGCATGGTGAAGCCAGCGGAGAAGGCGAAGCCCGCCTTCATTCCCTTCCTTGTGCTGTAGCTTCCTATGGCGTAGCTGAAGGTTATGGGCCAGGTGTGCTCATCCGGCGTAATCCCGTGCAGTATGCCCAGTATGAAGGTTATGACCAGTATGGCGCCCAGCGCCATCTGCCCGGTGCCCGGGTTGAAGAGAGAGGAGGACACGGAGCTGTCCAGGCTTATGTACAGGACAGCCGCGGCAGCCAGTATTATCACGGCTGCCAGTGTTACGTTCAGAAGCCTCATGCTCAACCTCCAGGAATGTTATGCACGTTAAAGTTAATAAATCTTTCCTTAAATGTTAATAATTACAAAATAGGCGAAATATTATTAACTTTGCCTGCATAGAGGATATGGCAGGTGTATGCGTGGAGATACTGAGCATATCGATGGACAGCGCATCGCTGAAGCAGCTGAACGAGGTGCAGAAAAGACTCGGCTTCAAGTCCCGCTCCAAGATGCTCAGGAGCGCGGTGCTGAGCCTGCTCAAGAGCCACAGCGACCTCGAGGCGCTGAAAGGCAGCGTGGAGAGCGTGTTCGTCGTAACGTACACGGAGATGGAGAAGAACCACGTGTCTGACCTGCTGCACGGATTCGGGGATACAGTAAAGACGAGCATGCACCACCATGAGTCCGGCATAGGCGTGGACATACTCAACATCAGCGCGCCTGCCAAGAAAACGCGGGAGCTTTACAGCAGCCTTGAGAGGAACAAGTGCGTGCGCTCCGTTTCGTGCGTGGTCGTCAAGGAAACAGGGTAATCGCGCATTTGCATAGGCTTAAATCTTAACGTGTATAATCTATTTCCCATACTTCACGTGACTTGTATGGAAATCAAAAACCCCGATATGAAGGAACTTGTGATACACCATGTCTATAAGGTCGACACCGAGGAGCTCGCGAAGCTCTCGATAAGCACCTCGAATGCGATGCACCCGCTGTTCTGGCATGACGGCATACTCTTCTTCTACCACCAGATACCGCTGATAATGAACCCGGAGGTGACGAAGGACTATATAAACGGAAGGGAGCACTGGGAGGAGGCTTATTACTCTGAGTTTAGCTCGTACATGGAGAGCGTGGAGATAGAGGACGGCGGCTTCAAGGGCGCCAAGGTGCGCGTGGTCAATGCAGCGCAGTTCTCGCCCCACAGGGAGTTCGTCGCCTGGATCAAGAAGCAGAAGTGAAGATAGGAATGCCGGCTTATTTTATGCTACAGGCAAAACGCAGGCACCTTGAAGACCTTAGTGCCGTTTATCTTTTCCTCTGAGAACTCGTTCATAGTAACTATCAGGGCGCGCTTTGGCTTGTATACATTGATGAAGCTGTAGAAACTCCTTCCCAGCGCGCCGGTGCCTCCCATTTTTACCTCAATAGGCACTATGCCATCGCTGGCTTCTATCACAAAGTCAACTTCGGCATCTGCCGTGGTGCGCCAGTACTTTGTCCTGTATCCCATAATCTCAAGTTCCTCGAATACAAAGTTCTCTGTGAGCTTGCCGGCATCGTCTCTGTTGTCAAACGGCAGCATATTGCCAAGCACGTAGTTCCTCATTCCCAAATCCCTGAAATACAGTTTCGGCGACTTCTTCAGCTCTGTCACCACATTCCTGAAGAACGGGTACACAAGCTTGATCATGTATGTATTGGACATCACTTCAAGCATCTGCCTCGCCATGTAATGTGTCGTGTGCAGATCACTTGATAGTGATGACAGATTCAATATATTCGAGATGTTGAACGACAGAGCCTTAGCGAAATCAATGAACTTGTTTGTATCCTCGACCTTGAAGAACCCAACAACGTCCTTGTCCACATACAGATCAAAAATGTTTTTCAGTATCGTCTTCATCAGGTCAATATCATCATTCGCTTTTACAACTTCTGGATAACCGCCATGCACCACATACCTCTTCCAGTGACCGCTCAGTTCGTCGGAAAATGCAGGTTTTTGGGGGCTTGTTCCGTTCGCTATGAACTTCCTTATCGATTCATTGACGCTCTTGAATGATTTGTAAAGTCCCCCGTCTCTGACTGCAAGGAATTCGCCAAAGGAAAATGTCATGAGCTCGTACACGAATGCACGGCCCTCGAGAGCATACATGACATTGTTCCGCATTTCCAGTGAGGACGAGCCGGATGCGTATACCTTCAGACCATCTATTTCGTCGTACAGCAGCTTGAGCTTCTCTCCTGCGCCGTTTACCTTCTGCACCTCGTCGAGGAACAATGTCAGTTTGCTTCCGGTCTTGAACCTCCCGACGAACGCAAGCGGTTCTGTTTCGAACGACCTCCTTGCTGTTGCATTGTCCAGATTCACGAACCTCCTGCTGCCGCTGGTTTTCGAGTATATGTCCTTTAGTAACGTCGTCTTGCCCGCCTGGCGCGGACCTTTGACTATCAAGTATTCCCTTCTTTCCGAGTACTTTCGTATCTCGTCCTCGAGATCCCTATGCAGCATCTCCATGCAGGATATTTGTACGTTAAGATATTTAAATTTAACCCTATTATTTTTGAATTCATTTGATTTTGATAGGATTATTTTTGAACAAGTTTGATTTTAATAGCGTTAATTTTGAATGCATCAATGCAAGAAACATAGTAGCAGTGGCTGCATCTTCAAGGGCGCCAAGGTGCGCATAGTCAAGGCCGCAGGATTTTCTCCAAATGGAAAGTTCGCGGAGTGGGTCAAGAAGCAGAGATGATTTGCGAGCGCATCTGCGTTTTGGTGAACTGCATTCCAAAGGGCTCGGACCCCTTAGCACAGTCTCTTGGCACGCGGCACGGCGTATGCTCTTGCGCAAATCACTATCACCCCACGGTTTCCCGTATTTATGACGTTTGCAATTTCTCTGCTAGCAACCACAAATACAAGTTCTGCGCCACCCTCTTCGCCTTTTCCACGCATTTCTCCGATTCCTCCTTATCGCATTCGTCTGGCACTCGTAGATTGCCAGATTACTGGAATCCTGCAGGCTTCTAGCCTTTGCCTTTACTAAGGCTATGGACCTTTGTGCGTCAGCCAACTTCTGTCTTCCTGAATGCAAGCACCGCAAGCGAAACCATTATCACAGCGGATATAGCGATGCCGAGCAGATCCGCCCAGATCGAGAGCGTGCCTGTTCCGAGTAGCGCATTCCTCAGGCCGTCCACGCCATACGTCAGCGGGTTCAGGTACATTATGAACTGAATGGCCTTCGGCAGCGCGGTTATCGGGAATATGCTGTTCGACAGGAAGAACAACGGCATGGTGAAGAAGCTCGTCACGAGCTGGAAGCCCTGGAAGTCGTTTATCATGGAGCCTAGCGTAAGGCCGAGGCCTATGAAGGTAGTAGCTATGAGCGCCATGAAGACCACCGCAAGCGCGGTGTACACTGTAACGTGCATCTGGAATCCGACAAGCAAGGCTATTATCACAACGAGTATGCTCTGCAGCACTGCGGTAGTGCCTCCCCCGAATATCCTGCCTATTACTATCGATGACCTTGAGTTCGGGGTAACGAGTATCTCCTTGAGGAACCCGAACTGCCTGTCCCACAAAACCGCTGAGCCGGTGAATACCGATGTGAACAGGAGTGACATGCCGATTATTCCCGGCACAATGAAGTCGAAGTAGCTGCCTCCTGTGCCCAAGTTTATCAAGGATCCGAGCCCCAGGCCAAGACCCAGCAGGAAGAATATCGGCATCATCATCATGCCTACTATCCTGGATTTTGCCCGGACGAACCTCTTCAGGTCGCGCAGCCACAGCACGTAAATAGCGTTTGTGTCCATCTCAATCAACTCAGTTCCTCCTGCCGCTCCAGGCCTTCCTGTGCGCCCTCATCGAGTCCATTGCGCCGCCCTCCTCTTCGCGGATGCTCTTTCCGGTATAGTGTATGAAGACGTCCTCAAGGCTCGGCTTGTGAAGAGACACTGCGTCCACCTTCACGTTGTGCTTCTCCGCTATCTCCATCAGCGCCGGTATGCGCTTCTCCCCTTCTTCCACAGTGAGGTCCATCGTTCCGTCATGCCTCGATACGGCCTTCACCCACTTGGTCGACTTGAATGACTTCTCCAGCGCACCGTCTCCGCCCGATATCTGCAATGACACGACGTCCCCTCCGAGCTTGTCCTTTAGGATCTTTGGGGTATTCAATGCGACAAGCTTTCCATGATCGACTATGGCCACCCTGCCGCAGAGGTAGTCCGCCTCCTCTATGTAGTGCGTTGTAAGTATAAGGGTGACCTTGCTGACCTCATTGAGCCTCTTTATGTAGTCCCAGATGTGGCGCCTTGTCTGCGGATCCAGACCAACGGTAGGCTCGTCGAGGAAGAGGACTCTTGGCTCATGGATAAGTCCGCGCCCTATCTCCAGCCTGCGCTTCATCCCTCCGGAGTAGAACTTGACGAGCGTGTCTGCCTTGTCCTCAAGCTCGACAAGCTTCAAAACCTCCTTTATCTTGCGCTCCCTCTGCTCCTTTCCTATCTTGTACAGTATAGCATGGAACTCGAGGTTCTCGCGTCCTGTGAGCTCATCGTCAAGCGAGGGGTCCTGGAAGACTATGCCTATGCTGTTGCGCACGCTGTTCTGGTCCTTCCTTATGTCATGGCCTGCAACGTTAGCGTTTCCGTGCGTAGGCTGCAGGAGCGTAGTCAGCATCTTTATCGTTGTTGTTTTGCCTGCGCCGTTCGGCCCCAATAATCCGAATATCTCGCCCTCCTTCACGGAGAACGAGACATTGTCCACTGCGCGCAGCTTGCCGAACTCCTTGGTAAGATTCTCTACCTTAATCATGTCCATTTTGTCAACCCCAACTGCATCATGCGAGCCCTGACAGCCGCTTCGCGACCTTTCTGATCCTGTCCTTGTACTCGGAGAAGGCCTTCTTGTCGCTCTGCGCTAGCTCTTCTAAGTAAGATGCGCTGCCCTCCATCTTCGTTATTATGTCATCCGTGTCGTTGACAGGTCCGGACTCCCTGCGGTATGTTTTCGTGAGCTCGTACTTGCCCGAAGAACTCTTCTTGATGACTCCCTCTCCGGACAGCTGCTCCAGCAACGGGTATATGGAGCCTGGGGAAGGTCTCCACCAGCCCCTGCTCATCTCCTGTATTGAGTCCATTATCTCTATCCCGTTTTTAGGCCCTGATTCGAGCACCTTGAGCACAGTAGGGCGTATCCAGCCCCGCTGCCCGAAGTTCATGCGCCACTGTGCCGCATGCTGCCATGCGTTGTTGCCTCTTCCGGAACCCTCATTATGTGCGTGCATAAAACCACTTTGCTTATTAGATATCGTTTACACAATATTTAGTAAACGATAAATATATAAGGCTTTGGAGGCGCTGCGGTAATATAGGGAACATGCAGTTCCTGAACAGCATAGTCGGCTCGGGATACGTTACCCATTTGGTCATGGCTCCGGGATGGAAGGACTCCGCGGGGGCCAAGGCGAAGGTCTCTGTCGCAAAGGGAAGGGGCCTTGAGATAATAGACAAGATTAATACCGTAGACCTTCAAAGAATCCTGAGGAGCGCGACAAGGTACATGACGCATTGACTGATTGACTGCTCAGTCACTCCCTTATCTTCAATGCCTTCTTTATGTTGCTGTAGGTGAGCTGCTCGATCTGCGATTCGGTGAATCCGTTGCTGCCCACCAACCATCCGAGAAACTTCGAGTAGGTGCGCAGTGTCTGTATGCCTGATGCGTAGCTTCCGGCAGGCTTCGAGGCGTCGAACTCCTTCTCCGCCCTGGTATGCGGCGCATGGTCCGTGCCTATCCAGTCTATCATACCGTTCTTCAGCATCTGCGTCAGCTCCTGAGCCATCTCTGCGCTGCGTATCGGGGGATTGACTTTGTACACCGCACCGCTCTCGTCCTTCATGTCATTTCCCACAGACAGGCTTAGATGGTGTGGGGTGACCTCGCAGCTTATGCGCATGTCCTTCCTTGCCTGATCAACAAGGCGCACCGACTCAGGCACAGAGGTGTGGCCTATGTGCAGCTGTCCCCTGAACCCTGCCTCGCGTGCAAGACGTATCTGATCGCGAACCGATTCCACCTCTGCCTCCGGGGGCTTGACCCTGCCCCAGGAACTTGGAGCCTTTGGATCCCATAGATTGTAATTCGAGAGGCCCTCCTTCTCGCAGTGCACGACTATTACGCCGGTGTATCCTGCCTCTGCAAGAGTCTTGTACACCTGCCGCTGCGCGTCCTCAGAGACTATCGCGAGGTCCCCGGTTGACTTGCCCGCGTACATCTTCATGCCCACCACGTGCTCGTTGTCCTGGACTATAGACGCCATCTCGCGCAGCTGGTCTGGGTCGGAGGTTGCGCCGCCCCAGAGGTAGTAGCCATCGAGGCAGTTCTGCGTGTCAGCGGTGATGAGCCTGCTCTCTATTCTCTGACGCGTGGTTAGCGCGGGCTCCGTGTTGGGCATGTCGCATATTGCCACTATACCCTGACTCCTTGCAATCTGCGTAACTTCAGTAATCGTCGACTTGTAGGACTGAGACCAGTCCCTGCAATGCACGTGGGGGTCTATGTGCTTTTGTTTTGCAGGCAAGTACATTACAGCACCGCAGACGATTGGGATTTGTTGCTTTTATGGTTTTGGGTCATGGATTCCCATTACGAAGTTGACCTCAAGGCTGAATCGATGCATTCCGTGCTCCATCGCCTCGCCCAGTTCTGCAGCAATGCCTCCGCGCGCCATCATTGCAACAAGCAGTATGCCAAATCCTGCGCCCCTCGAGCATAAACAGGATTGCGCAAGCTCCTTGGGCATGTCCCTGTTTAGAATACGCAGCATATAGCGGTTAAGGTCATCCTCGGTCTTGTTGCGAACGAAATTGACTCTTGTGCTCAGGCCCTCCCATTGCTCATTGTTCACCACTCCGGAAAACCTGATGAGAAGTACATCGTCCACGGAGGCGCGCTCGACGGAAATGGATGGCACGTCAACGAACCTATGGTCAGTGTACGTATTGGAGTTTACCTGGAGCTCTACGAGTATCTGCTCGATGCGATGCCTGCTGCGGCCCTCAAGATGGAACACGTAGCTTACCAGACCGGCATTCGCGCTTATCCTATCCACAAGGAATGGAGCAGGAAGCTCCACGGATATTGAATTATCGGATTTCCGAAATGCGCATAGGACCAAGGGCTTTGGCGATGCGCCTTCAGCGGCAATGGCGGTCTGCTGAACTGCCCGCCGGACATTGCTTGCCATTGGATCATCCTGTTCGATTACCCTGTCGCCCTTCAATCTTATAGAACAGCTTTATGCTCATGTCCTCGTCCTGTATGAGGGGCATGGAGAGCGCCTCCTCCGGGGTCACCCACCTGAAGTCCTTGTGCTCTCTCGGGTCAAGCGTTATCGAGTTGCCTTGGGGAAACTCCGTAGAGAACATGTGGTACACGAAGTTGTAATCCTGATATCGCACGAACGTCTTGCCCCAATACGACATGTCATCCTCTGGTATCCGTATCCCGGTTTCTTCGAACATCTCGCGCGCCATCGCGCCAGGGGCTTCCTCTCCCTTCTCCACCTTCCCTGCGACAACGCCCCAGGTGTTCGCCTGGCTCTCCGCATCGGAGCGGCGAAGCAAAAGGAACCTTCCGCTGTCTTCAAGGAAACAGCTGACGATCTCGAACCTCGGCCTGAAGTTTTGGGGCTCCTGAAGGTACATCATGATAAGTTATTGCACAGTCACCTATAAAAAATATGTGCCTACCGCGGCGTCCTGAGGAGCTCCTTAGGGAACTCGAAGGAGAGGAGCCTGCGCGCCTTGCGCATGCTCACCCAGGAGTACCCGCTGTGCTCTGCGCTGAGCCGTATCCTTGAGCCGGGGGGTATGCTGCACTTGTACACAATAAACATCAGGTTGTCTTTCCCGCCATTTATCCTGAAGTTGGCCTTTGCCGCGCCGAACGGGCCAAGGATCCTGATTCGTGAGATGCCCAGCTCCTCCCTGACCTCGCGCGCAAGCGTCTGCTCGATCGTGTGGTTCTTTATCTTGCCTCCCGGAAGACCCCAGTAAGGCTTGAATCTGTGCGTTTTCTTGTGCGGCGACTTCAGCAGTACAAGGGCCTCATTCCTGAGATTGATTATAAGCGCCTTGACCCCGATGTAAAACTTCTGGTCTTCCAAGAAACAGCCTTGCGTTTTCCATTTCGGCTCGCAGGCTAAAATATCTTTTCGATTTTGATGGATACCGTCCACGACGGGGTAAAGATCGTATGTTCTGGCTTTTCTTGCGATGCCGACAACCCCGCGGAAAGGCTTATATACTTTTACAACATATTGTATTTAAGTAAATGGCGGTATGCATGCATTCGACAGTCCAGATACTCGCAAACTTCAGGATTATGAGCCGATGGATAGATGCACAGCATGAGATGTTGCTTTCAAAATTCAAGTACAGGTGGATAGCCGTCATGGACAAGAAGGTCGTAGACAATGACAAGAACATCGGCAGGCTTAAAAGAAGGCTTGAGACGAAATATGGCAAGGATTATCAAGACACGATTGTGCTTGATTATGTAAGTGACATTACCACTGAGGACATGATTCTGGTGTCCTGATGCGCTTATATGGGTACTTCAACCAGGCCCCGACTCCGGCGGCCTACATTAGCGCAGTAGTGTCAATACCGGACCTGAATGTGAAGGCTACGGTACAATTTCTCATTGACACCGGCGCCACGAAAACTGTGATAATGGAGAAGGACGTAGGAAGACTTGGCATAGACTGCTCAAGGCTCTCGAATCCTTCAAGATTGTTCGGCATCGGCGGCGACATAGAGGCTTGCCAAATGGCCGGGGTGGACTTTATCTTTGACGAGGAAGAGAGGGGCGAGCATACGGAACGCCTGGAAACAATCCGCATCGCAAGTCGCAACAGGGAAAAACCTGAAAAATTTGGTTTGCCAAGCATGCTCGGAAGAGACGTTCTCAACAAATACAGGCTTGTATACGATAAGAGGAAAAACTCAGTGTTTATAACTGATGAATAGGCCTCTCTCTCAGGACCCGGGGCTTCCTTGGGGCCATGGGGGGCCTTCTCGGCTAGTAGTACAGGTCCCTGCTTCTCGCGGCCCTGCCTTCCCTGTATATCTTTATCACCGACTTGCGCGTTGTCGTGCGGTACCTTTTTAGTAATGCCTAAGTCCAGTTTGTCAAATAAGTTTGGTTCTTCGCCATAGTTAGGGAGCATATTTCTCTGGCTTACAGTCACAAAAGTGCGTGTTTTGAAGAATAAATCTACATACAGCTTTCAGCAAGAAATTTCGTAAGATCCGATAACCCTTATAAGAGTATACGGTCCTTATAACATCCGACGGAGGTGTGGGTTCCATATTGGTCTCCAAAATCCATTGGAACTACACCTATTTTACTCCCCAACTTGGGAGAAGAAGCATAAGTTTTTACTTTCTGGATTTTGGCATTATTCCGGATTAAGAAGGTCTTTGAGCTGCGTTTTGATTATTTCTATCTGCATCCGGTCGAGATTCCCCATGTTTCTGCCGATTCTTCGGGCATCAATCGCGCGAATCTGGAACAGGAGGGCTACGCTGTCGGCAGTCAGCTTGTTGTTCGCGCCGCGGTTTATGCGCAGAGTATAGGAAAAACGGTTCAGATCATCGGTTCTGGTTGTAAGGGGCAGTATTATTCCTACGTTGTGTATGCTGCGTACTAGAATGGCCGGCCTTTCGTAACCCTGCTCATGGCCGATTGGCACTCCCAGATCGATGAAGTAGATGCCCCATGCGTCTGCCATGATTATTCCTCTCGACTGGTGCCGCTAAAGGCATTCATGTCACTGAGGCTGGCCCTTTCAAACGGTTCAGTCTCTTTTTCAAGCACGGACAACAGCTTTTTCCTATCGTTCTCTTTCAGCATGAACTCCTTTAGGGCATTCAGGCCGCGCACTATGTCCCTGAGTTCAAGGTAGGGCTTTCTCTCCATGAGCTCCTTTATCGCAGTTTCCTCGTCCTTTTCCCGGGTTTCATCGTGCATGATAAAATACAGGCTTGCCATTATCTCAAGCGTATCGGGATCAAGAGAGTTCATCTTTTCGTTTTTCAGCCTGGCAATCTCCTTTTTTTCATTATCGTTGAGCTTGCCGGCCCCCTTGCCGAACAGCTCCTTGCCAGCATAATAATCTTCGGTAAGCTCCTTTGAGTAAGGGCCCTTAGTGAACCATCCGAAATCGTAAAGCCGGTCATTTAGAAGAACACCCAACAGATACGTGAATTTTTGGATCTTTATCCTGGACGCGAAAAGCTCAACGTCCACCTTCACGTCAAGCTCTCTGAGCCATGCGGCAACCCTGTGAATGCGTCTGCCATTATCCATTTATGTCGCCTTGGTGTCAATCCCTGTTTTTATGGCGGGTAGGGAAAGCAGCCAGTCCAGAACTGTTTTATACTTCTCCCTTCCCTTGTCCGTGATGTAGTATACGGCTTCTTTTTTGTCGTCCATGCTCTCCTCCTTTCTGCGTATGTATCTCTTGTCTTCAAGCCACTTCAGCTGCGGGCCTAAAAAGCTGTCTTTCAGGCCAGTCTCGGTTTTTAGATCGATGTACTGCACTCCGTCCCTGTCAAAAAAGTAAAGCTGTGATAAGGTTCCAAGTCTGGAATATATCAGAAGCCTTCTGCACTCCCTATCAAGTTTCATGATCTCACAGATTGCAGGCTATCCCGTGCAGGTTGATGCGCCCTTCCTTCCTGGCATTAATTTAACACGTTTAAGATATATAAATGTTTTGTAATAAACATGTTTTGAGAAATCTAAAAGAGTAGTTTTAAATATTTGCTCTTGAATATTTTATGTAGTTGACATATATGACAAAACCTATGTCCGAAATAAGAGAGAAGGTCCTCAACGAGTTGTTTGATGACTGGGAAGACTATAAGCACCACTTCAATTCGGTACAGATAAAGGTGGCTACGTTAGAAAAACTTATCAACAGAACTATCAAAGCAACTGTGGAAAGGCTGGAAAATGAGAAGCCAGGCAAAGAGATGGTGGTCCAAACAAAATCTGGGGAGTTCGAGATTTGAACTCGAGTCTTCAGGACCCAAACCTGAAAGCCTACCAAGCTAGCCTAACTCCCCGTGATAATAAGTAATATACCCCTCAAAGGTTTTTATATGCTGGCTCCCTCGCGAGCATGAGAGGCTCGGATGCCTTTGTCACAGAGAATGTCGAATAACTTCTTTTCCGAGAGTGTTTTTTCGTTTGATCTGAATGCTTGTTCTTCGTCAGGCAGTGTTATGTCTTCCTTCATGTTATCCCAGACGGGACTTACGCTTTCGGCTTCCTTCCCGGGGCCTTGGGGAGCTTGAGGTGCTTGTACGCCTTCGCGAGCATCTCCTGGTTCATGTCTGTGTCGAACTTGAGGTTCTGTATGGTCCTGCGCAGCAGGTACGTGCCCGCTATCTCCTTAAGCTCCTCGTTTGCCCCTACGGCCTTCTGCACCGCAGCCTTCGCCTCCGGGGATCCGAGCGCCTGTATGGCCTCTGCGAGATCATTGTACCGCTTTGCCTTCCCGCTGGTTACCGTATCAACATATGCATCAAGCGATCCCAGGTCCATGCCTAGGAACTCAAACGCCTTCTTGTCGAGCGTCTGGCGTATCGAGGCAAGCGCGAAGGCCACTTCCTCCGGCTTGGTGTCCTCATGCACTGTTGCCTTCTTTATGACCACCCAGTTGCGGTACTTCGCGGAGAACTCGATCGTATCAGACATGCAATACCTTTATCCAATGACGTAGTATCCGGATGCCTTCTCGCGTGCGACGCGCTTTATGACGTTCTTCTGCACTAGGCTCACGAGCGTGTTGTTCACCATGCTCTTCGGCCTGTTGCACTTCTTCGCTATGTCGTCAGCTGTCTTCTTCTTCTCCTCGCTCGTCGCGCCTATGTCCTTCATCGCCTGCATTACCAGGCTTTCTATTGGATTCAGGTCTGCCATTTGATTACCCTTTGATCATCACTTCTTCACGCGGCTCTCCTTGCGCTTCACCCTAAGGTATTTGCTGCCGCACTTCCTGCACTTCTCCACTCCTGCGCGGTTCCTGGACTTGCATCTCCTGCAGACCCATATGCGCGTCAGGGCCTCATCTGCCAAAGCGAACTTTCCCATTCAGAATCACGGTTAAGAATTAACACGGATTATATGAACGGAAAGGTATATAATTTGTTGTTTGTGCGTGAAAAGTGCAGGATTGACGCTGAGCCGATTCCTTACCGTGCGGAAGACCGATTGCCCTTGATTACTCGTCTTTAGTGGCTATAATAAAGACAGCGTAAATTGATTGGCGTTCCCCGTGTAAATAAGTATGCCGAACGCCAGAAGATCCCTCCCAATGAGCGAGGATATGTTTTGCCCGTCCAACGGGAGTGCGGTAAATAGGCCTTCATATGTGATGTTTGTAGAGGGTATTACCATCCTCATGAAATAACGATAGGCCCTATGCCCTTTTGTAGATGGCGTATTTATTCCGATCACGTCTACAGGTTGCAGCCCGAGAGCGCCAGGTATATCCTCCTAACAACACAATTTGTTGCTCCAGTATCTATTAAGGCCCTGATGCTTACTGGAGGTGGCAGCGGTTTCCCATCTTTTCTATACTGTTCTTCTATCTGCCTTGGGATTAAGAATTGTACCTCTACTGTCGGCCCATCTACTTGTAAGTTTGGTGAGGATACAGTGATAGAAGGCATTCATACACCAATTTTTATCAAATTGGAGGTGTAGTTTTGTGTTTGTTCCACTTCCTCGATTTTTTTTACCAGAAAGGAGGTATTTCCGAACTCCTCTATGCCTCTTTTAATGGCATCCTTCTCTGATTCGAAGATATCGACTATGGTCTTGCCTTTTATTAATACGTACTTTCCATTGGCCTTCTTTACTAGTTCTGCCTTATTTTCTTCATAAGTTTTAATCTCTTCTTCCAAAGGAATGGCCATGATATCACGTTTACATTACTATTACTCTTGGAAGTTATATAATTCTTTCTTCTTGGCCCCTCTTTGGCTCTGTATCACAATACGGTTGATACCATCATCAAAATAAAAACAGGCATATTTGATGCCTGTTCTATAAGGTACAGCCACCTCTTTCTCTCCGTTTCTTTGCCCCAGTA
>JAKAVL010000031.1 GCA_021817305.1 Microcaldota archaeon
GTCTGGACACAACGCCAAATATCGCATATCTGAACAAGATGTCAAGGGAAATGATGGAACCCATAATGAATAAAAGGTGAGATGACGAAAAAGGATTACCGAGAGGACATTAATTCAGGATACCACAGTCTCTTTCTGCCTCGAACAATACTACTTGCAGGTCAAGGAGTTTCTTAAGGCCAAGCGTGTCGAATAGGATGCCCTGGTCCCCTAGCGCAAATATCTCTACGCTTCCATCACCCATGTTGCGCGCCATGCCCCTTATTCCGTGCTTCTGTGCCGCGGCGCGAACGTGCGCCATGTATCAGACTCCATGCACGACGCCGTGGACTTTGTAGAGTACCTTCATGAAGTCACTTGAGCCTGACCTTCAGCAATGCGATGAGGTCATGCAGCACGTCCTCTTTTTGATAGCCCTGGGCCATCTTTATGTTTGCGGCGGTGTTGTGGCCTCCGCCGCTCTCTATCTCCTCTGCGTACTTCTCCTTCAGCTCAGCTATTATGTCCAGTATTCCTGCCTTCCCGGCTAGGTATGTGTCGACGCGTATTGATGCGTATGGGCCGAAGTTGAGAAGCAGGACCGCGTGCTCACCGCTTATGCGCATGAGCTCCTCGAGAAGCTTTGACGAGAAGCGCCCCGGCAGGGGGTACTTGGTGTCCTCGCCGCGTAGGTCGTCGAAATCAGACACGTATATCGTGCATGCGCCTGCCTTGTATTTCTTGATCTTGGACATCGCGCTTGCAACCATGTCCGACATCCTGGTCTTCGCAAACGACAGCAGCTCCGCGTACCTGTCCTTGTCGGTAATTATGGCGTCGAGCTCTCTCGGCGTTATGTTTCTGGCGGATGGGCCCGAGACAATCCTCACGTCGCTGGTCACCATGTCGAGAAGTGCCGAGAGGTCGGCGCCCGGTGCGCCCTTATCGGCATAGGGGCTGTAGTCGCCTATGAAGGACGCGTTCTCTATCTCCCTGGTGTCTATGCCGGATAGGGTCTTCGAGAATGCGGATACGAGGAATCCTGCCGGAATGTCCGAGTTGCCCCCATGCTGCCATGGATTGATGTAGAATGGAAGTTCTGCTCCCGCAAACCCCTCTTCTATCGGATGGTGGTCGATCCATATGACGTCGAACTTCTCCCTTATGGGATTTATTCCCTGGTTGCTTGAGACCGACGTTCCGAAATCCATTATGAACAGCAGAGGTTTGTCCAAGGGCCTGAAGACACTTGCCGTGGAGATGTCGTGGTTCGCGTCGGATATGGTGTAGGTTATGCCCCGGTTCATTATCCATGCGGCAGTATAGCTCTTCTCCAGGCCGTTTACCTTCCTTGCGGAGTCCTCGATTGACTTGTAGAGCGCGTATGCTCCGCTCATCCCGTCAGCGTCGTTGTGGAAGCGTATTATTATCGGTGACCCGAGGATCAGCTTCCTCAGGAGGAGCCAGATCGGCGAGAGCATCTTGGGCCACATCGTTTGCACGCGCTCGTCTATGTCCTTTATTCCTGTAACGTATGCATGCCTGGAGATGATGCGTTCTGCGATGCCGTCTGTGCGCAACAGCAGGTCTTCAACCTTGAAGGCTTCTCCAGAACGCACGAGAAGACCTTCGCGCAGCCCCACAGAATCGCACGGCTCGGGCTGTTCTTCAGAATGCGCCTCAATTACCTCTGCCTGGCCGTTGCCCATGCTGATGCAATGGTAGCTCCTTGTGCCCGAATGCTTTATGCAAGTGACAGCATATGCCAATAAATCAGCTCGAGTTGTAGTATACGTTCTGCACGCAGGCGCTGTTCAGGCTCGCATTTGTTATGTAGGAGCAGTAGCTGGAGTTCGAGTACTTGCTTGCCAGAGACGAATAGCAGGTGAAGCTCACCAGATCCGGAAGCGACGCGCATATGCTCGTGTTTTTTGTCTGCAATGCCTCGTACAGCAGGACAAGGTTGTTGCAGTCCTGGGTAGAAAGCGAGGAGTTGGTGCACATCTCCTTTGATATGAGCGTGTAGTTGAGCGATGTCCCGTTCAGGTATATCCCTAGCGAATTCGATGCGGCTGAGGAGTTGGCGCTTGGCGAGCTCGGTGTTGTCTCATAGCATACACTGGACAGCGTGGCGTTGGGTATGCTCGCGCAGTACGCTTGGTCTCCGGTGGTGTACGATATGTACATGTAGCACATGTCCCTTGCGCTGTAGGTCACGTTTGGCAGGAACTGGACGAAGTTGAACGGCGACTCGATTCCCCGCCCGGAGAGGTAGTTGCCCTGGGAGCTGCTTGACGCGTACGCGTCTGGGTACGCGGTTATGTTGCTCACCGTTGATGGGTCGGTGGAGTTGCCCACTAAGCCGCAAAGAAGCGAATTCGATGTCGCATATGCAATGCTGAGCTCTGCCGCTGATGTGCACACGGACGCGGCGTAGCTGCCGCTTGCGTTCGCGCATAGGCCTGGTTCGCGGAGCTTAGACGCGAGCTGCGTCACGCACTGGTCCCTTGTGACGCTGTCAAGTGTAGCACACAATCCCGGTGCGTTCGTCCTGTTCGCTATGCTGTACACGCACAGGTCCTTTGTCCTCTGGCTCGATATTCCGCCGCACGAGGAGGCGTTGTTGTTTTCCAATGACACGTTGAGAAGACAAAGGTCAGAGCCCTCAGACGTGCTCATTCTGCCGCAGAGCGATGCGTTCGAGGTGGAATACGCCAGCGCGCCTATGCATGAGTCCCTGTACGATGAAAGCGCTATGCCCAGGCAGTTGCCCACCGCGCTCCTCTGCGGGGCCTGTAGCGCCGCCATCACGACCGCAAGGGCTGCGATTACCGCGGCTATAGCGGCGTAAAGACGCAGCTTCTCGTCGCCGCCGAACAGCTTCAGCGATTTTATGTCCTGCGGTCTTGGGATTGGCGGCATTGCATCGGTAATAAATCCATGGCAACGTTATTATGCCTTTTTGCTTATAGATACACGATTGCATGGACAAGAGGCTGTTGGCACTCGGCTTGCTCCTCATAGTGGCCAGTTTCTTCGTCGGCGTGTCGCAGGCGCCGAAGATCCCGCAGAACGTTGGCCAGTCAACATCTACGGCTCTGGTCGCGGTAAACAGCTTCGCATACGGCTCTGTGTACCTGAACTCTACATCGGTGCTGGAATTCTACTATGCTGCCACAACGCCAGTGAACTTTTACCTTATGGGCTCCGGCGGATTCGATGGCTTCAGGACGTCAAACAGCGCCAACGCATTCAATGTGATAACTCCGCAGAATGGCCTGCTCTATGAGACGGTCAACAGCACCCTTGGAGCCGTCCCGTACCAGGACAACATGTCGAAGAACGTGTCAGTGCCGGTATATGAGAGCAGCAACCTGACGTACGGCGCGGGCACATACGTCTTTCTTTTCAGCAACAGCGGCAACGCCATATCGAACGTAACTTACGGATACATTTACCTGCCGGTGAATGAGATACTCGGAGGCAGCAGCGGCTACGGCAGCGCGTTCACGGCAGGCAGCATGGCCACTGCCGCGCTGTTCTTCGCTGGGATCGTGGTGGCTGTGATGTCGCTTTTTAGGGGCAGAGACAGGAAGGAGCAGGCGCAGGCGGACCTTACGGCGAGCAGGATATACGAGAGAATGGGCACGGGCCGCAGGAGAAAAGTATCATCAAATAAGCGGAAGACGAAGAGATGAAATAAGGAGACTCGATGGCTTTGGCAAGAAAATTTAGGAGGGCAGGCATACGCACTGGAACGGAGGCGTATGCAGAGCCGAAGACTACGCGAGATTCTGTGAAGGGCGCTGTTCGCGGGCCTGAGAAGTCTGCTGAACACAATGACAAGGAAGCGCTCGCGAGGCAGGAGCTGATGCTATATATGCTCAAGGAGCTATACGAAAGAATGTCGGGCATCGCCAGCGAAGGCCTGGAGTACGCTTTCGGATTCGGAGCGGACGCGGGCTTCCTGATGAGAATGAAGGGCAGGGCTGCTGCGCACGATGCGTGGTTCCCTGCTGAAGATCTGAGACGCGTGTTTGGAATATACGAGGGATGCTTCAGGTACGATGACCAGAGGAAGCTGGACAGCCTGAGTCGCAGGGTAAGGGCCCTTCCTGCACAATGATGCAGGAACGCTGATTGTCTAAAGGGGGTTCGTCGCAAGCTTTAATACACTTGCGTGGCATATATTCAATGTGACTCACCATGGACAGCCTGCAGGAGAGGATAGCCGGCGAGATAGCGTTGTCGGATACCCCGGGAAGCACCATGAAGAAGTGGCGCGAGCTCTTCGGGATATCGCAGGTGGAGCTGGCGAAGTATCTTGACATATCAACATCGACTATAAGCGATTACGAGGGCAACAGGCGCGCGAGCCCCGGCGTAGGCGTCATAAAGAGATTCGTGACGGCTCTGTTCACCATAGACTCCAAGCGCGGCGGGGAGATAGCGAGAAACCTGGAGAAGTTCAGCAAGAAGGACGAAGCAGGTTCCTTCTACTCAATACACGACTTCTCCGCTCCGATATCGGGAACGGACATGGTAAGGCTCATAGACGCAAAGATAATAACGAACCCGAATTACCTCGACTCAATGAAACTGTTCGGCTACACGCTTATGGACAGCCTGCGTGTAATACTGGAGATATCGCCTGCGGAGTATCCGAAGCTCTTTGGAACGACGAGCGAGCGCGCATTCATATTCGATCAGGTGAGCACGGGCAGGTCTCCGATGGTCGTCGTGCGCGTGGCTCCCATCAAGCCCAAGCTCGTCGTGATACAGAATCTTGACTCGGTGGACAAGCTCGCGATAAAGATATCGCAGATAGAGCACATACCGCTCCTTACGACTAAGCTAAACGCTGAGGAGATAAGGATGCGCCTCAACAACATCTGAGGGGCCTGATGGCGCTGCGTCACTGCGCCGGGGCCGCCTGCGAAGGAGTAACCTTCAGCCCGTCTTTCGTGATCTTGTACTGGGAGATGGCGCGCGCGTGGTTCGCACTTCGCATCTTCCTTATGGCAAGTATCTGGTTCCCTGCGCCGTGCGTGCCGAGCACTATGATGCCGTCGTATATGAAGAACTCCTGGTGCGCCGTGTCCGTTCCAGGCCCTGTTTCTAGGGTAAGCAGCGAGGTGACATGCTGCCTGCTGAGTATGACCACAAGGCTCGTGGAGAGGTTCCTGTACTCGAAAGGGTCCTTTGTGTAGGATCTTATGTAGGAGAGCGAATCTATGACTACCCTCGTTGCGTGGTAGTCCTCTATTCTTGACTGCAGCTGCGATATCATCCCAGTGAATGCGTAGTTGGTGCTCTCCGAGCCCTTCTGCATGAATGTCTTCGTCTCCTCGTACCCGAAGATCATGAGCTTCTTGCTCATTACAAGCTCGTCTATGTCGGTGAATCCGGATAGGGACTCCTTCATGCAGCGGAGCAGAGAGTCGGCATCCTCGTTGAAGGAGAAGAATATCCCTGGCTCGCCCTGCTTTGCGCCTCGGTAAAGATACTCGAATGCTAGGAGCGTCTTGCCTGCGCCGGGGCCTCCTGCAAGTATCACCTGATTGCCTTCAGGTATGCCCCCATCAAGCATCGCATCGATGCCAGCCATGCCCATCTTCACGCGATTTTTCATGCCGCCAGCTTTTCATGTGCTGGCTACTACTACACTGCGCATGTTTTTATACGTTTATGCGAGCGTCGCACGCGAGAGTATTCGCTAAAGCGTGCGCAATGCGTCGATGGGCTCCATCTTAGAGGCCTTCCATGCGGGGTATATTCCGGCAATCATGCTTATGATAACCGCGACGGCCATTGCAACAACCTCTGCCTTTGGTATGAGGGTTCCTGGAAGCGTGACGATCTCCTGCTCGAAGCCCTGCGCCTTAGGAATCCAGATGAGCTCATCATGCTGTCCGCTGGTTCGCACAAGGCCCTTGAGGTTGCCTGCCGCTTCCATCGTAAAGAAACCATTTCATATTAGGCGTTGCGTTTTGTTTATGTATTTTGGTACAAGACTTTGCGCTGAATACAGATGCGAACTATACAGAAAGATTTAAATATCTTTCGTAGCTAAATAACTACTACTAGTTTTAGAAAGATTTAAAAAAGTTCTTGTATTGTTTCAGACGTTAATGCTTGAAATGGTGATACAAATGAGCAAAGCAGGAAAATCAGGAAAATCCGGTTCTAGAAGCAAGGCGGAAACGCCAAAACAGGCAGTTCAGCCTCGTTCACAGCTAGGCACAGAAGTCGCCGGGCCGACGAGGCCGCTCGGAGGCATAGAGTCTAAGAAGTGCCCGAGCTGCGGCAGCCAAGATATAATATTCGACAATGAGCGCGGGGAGTACATATGCAACAACTGCGGTCTCGTCATAGAGGAGAACGTTACCGATGAGGGCCCTGAGTGGCGCGCGTTCGACTCCGACCAGAGGAATGCGCGTGCGCGCACAGGAGCACCGATAAAGTACATGAAGCCCAACAAGGGCCTTGTCACAGAGATAGACATGTACAACAAGGACATAAGGGGCACGAAGCTCTCGTCAAAGAGGCAGGCGCAGCTTTACAGGATGCGTAAGTGGCACAAGCGCGCCAGCATAGCGAGCTCGAGCGAGAGGAACTATCTTGTTGCCTTGCCTGAGCTTAACCGCGTCGCGAGCTATCTCGGGCTTCCGGACAACATACGCGAGCAGGCCGCATTGCTCTACAGGCAGTGCGTAAAGAACAACCTGATACGCGGAAGGCCTATCGAGACAGTGGTCAATGCGGCGCTTTACGCCACATGCAGGAGCGCAAACATGCCAAGAACGCTTGACGAGATATCCAACATAAGCAACGTCTCGAAGAAGGAGATAGGGCGCACGTACAGGATAATAGCACACGAGCTTAACCTCAAGATACCGCTTACAGATCCGTCGGCATACGTGCCTAGGTACGTTGCCGCGCTCAAGCTGAGTGGCGACGCGCAGGAGCGCGCGCTCCAGCTGCTCAAGCAGGCCATGAAGAAGGGCCTGATAAGCGGGAGGAGCCCTACGGGCGTTTCTGCAGCGGCAGTGTACATCGCTGGCGCGCTTGCCGGTGAGCGCCGCACGCAGAAGGAGGTCGCGGATGTAGCCGGAGTCACAGAGGTAACGATAAGGAACAGGTACAGGGAGCTCAAGCAGGAGCTTGAGATAGACGTGAACCTGTAGGCGGGAGCATGAGGCTCCACGCCCTTCTCGCCGTGCTGTCCGTCGCGGGCATCCTGCAGCCTTACGGCGCAGGCATAGGCATGCAAAACTACACTGTTGCGCAGGCCAACCAGACCATACAGAACGTTAGCGCGTACGTGCAGCTCGTTAACCAGAGTGCATTCCTCATATTCTCCCCCGACCTGACGCAGGCTCATTCTTACCTGGGCAAGGCGCAGGTGTATTATAACTCCTCGCCGTCGCTTGCGGTAGAGTATGCGCTCATGGCAAATGCCTCGGCAAGGAATGCCTACGAGGCCATAAGCGCCTACAGGAACTACTCCTTCCTAGCCATGCTTGTCTTCACAGGAGTTGTGGGCTTCCTGCTGTACGTGTTCGCGAGGAGGAGGGGTGCGCGCAATGCCTGACAGGGAATTTGTGCTGAGGAAGCACAAGGAGCACAGGGGCAAGATAGAGGTAATAGGCAAGGTCCCTGTTGAGACGAAGGAGCAATTGTCGACTTATTACACGCCGGGAGTGGCGCAGGTCTCGCTTGAGATAAATGCGCATCCTGAGACCGTTTACGATTACACCAACAAGGGCAATTCCGTAGCGATAGTGACCGACGGCACGCGCATACTGGGCCTGGGGGACGTAGGGCCTGAAGCGGGAATGGCCGTCATGGAGGGAAAGGCGGTGCTTTTCAAGAGGTTCGGCGGCATAGACGCCGTGCCGCTGTGCATAAGCAAGGGCACAGAACAGGAGATACTCGCATTCCTCAGGCAGATAGAGCCAACATTCGGAGCGATAAACATGGAGGACATAGAGGTCCCAAAGGTCCTCAGGATAGTCAGGGAGGCGTCGCACACGCTAAGCATACCGGTTTTCCACGACGACCAGCAGGGCACGGGGGTCGTTGTGCTAGCTGCGCTCATGAATGCGCTGAAGGTAGCCGGAAAGAAGAAGGACGTGAGGATAGTGATCATGGGAGCCGGATCCGCAGGGATGGGAATAGCAAAAATGCTGTTCTTTGCAGGCTTTAGGAACCTTTATGTGCTGGACAGCAAAGGGCTCATATACAAGGGCAGGAAGCAGGACATGAACGAGTTCAAGGAGGAGATAGCGCAGAAGACCAATCCCGAAGGAATGCGCGGAACACTTGAAGATGCGATAAAGGGCGCCGACGTATTCATAGGCGCAAGCGGAAGGCCCGGAATACTCAAGAAGAGGCACATACGCTCGATGGCCGATAAGCCCATAGTCTTCGCGCTCACTAACCCAGTACCTGAGATAGAGTACGAAGATGCCAGGGAAGCCGGCGCATTCATAGTCGCGACAGGAAGGAGCGACACAAGGAACCAGATAAACAACGTCGTCGCATTTCCCGGAATAATGCGCGGGCTCCTGGAGGTGCGCGCCACGGCTGTTTCCGAAGCAATGCTCTACGCGGCAGCGGAGGAGATAGCCAGGAGCTGCGGGAAGCCATCGCAGGAAAGCATAATATCGAGCATTGTGAACAAGAAGGTTGCACTGAAACTCACCGAGAACGTCGCTGCTGCCGTGGCTAAGGCCGCCATAAATGAGGGGCTTGCGCGCGTAAGCAAGGATCCGGAGGCTGTGAAGAGGGACGTGCGCAGCTCGGTTAGAAGGTATGAGCGCATCGAAAGAAGGTTCGCGACACCGGCATAGGCGTGAACAGGGAAGACAAGGCCAAGCTCTTCAAGAAGTTCTTCCAGATAGAGAAAAACAACCTTGTCATGCGGCCTGGGGAGTACTCCGGACTTGGCCTGACCATAGTAAAGGGGATCGTCGGACTTCACAACGGCAAGGCCGGAGTTGAGTCGGATCTGGGCAAGGGCAGCACCTTCTGGTTCACGCTTCCGGTAAGGCAGAAGCAGGAGGGGAAGAAGGAGAAGAGCGCATCTGCGCCAGGCACCATCGAATAACTCGTGCGTTTCTCTGTAGCAAGAGACGCCGTGAAGGCTGGGCTACGAAGGCGAGAACGCGACGCCGGTCGGGCCGTTGAAGCCCGACGTGATCGCATTCACCACAGTATTCGTGGCAGTGTTGATTATCACGACGTTGTATGGGCTGGCGCCGTTCACCACATACGCATACGTCCCCGAAGGCGAGAACGCGACGCCATTCGGGTTGAAGAAGCTACCCGAAGTGATTGAGTTCACCACAGTATTCGTGGCAGTGTTGATTATCACGACGTTGTATGGGCTGGCGTCGTTCACCACATACGCGTACGACCCATCGGGCGAGAACGCGACGCCGGTCGGGCCGTTGAAGCCCGACGTGATCGCATTCACCACAGTATTCGTGGCAGTGTTGATTATCACGACGTTGTTGTTGTCATAGTTCGCCACATACGCATACGTCCCCGAAGGCGAGAACGCAACGCCAGTCGGGTTGTAGAAGCCCGAAGCAATTGCATTTACCACAGTATTCGTGGCAGTGTTGATTATCACGACGTTGTATGGGATGCCGGTGTTCGCCACGTACGCATACGTCCCCGAAGGCGAGAACGCGACGTTGTACGGGTTGAGGAAGCCCGAAGCAATCGCATTCACGACAGTATTCGTGGCTGTGTCGACTATCACTACGTTGTTTGCGCCCTCGTTCACCACATACGCATACGTCCCCGAAGGCGAGAACGCGACGCCGGTCGGGCCGTTGAAGCCCGACGTGATCGCATTCACCACAGTATTCGTGGCAGTGTTGATTATCACGACGTTGTATGGGCTGGCGTCGTTCACCACATACGCATACGCGCCTCCGCTCGGGCTGCTGCCGGACGTTATGGCGAACGTGCCTGAGTAGGCGCTGTTCACTGTCGTGGGGTGCGCGTCGGTGACTATCACGTTGAACGCCTCGGGAGAGTTCGATGTGTCTGATGAGGACGTGGTATACGAGAACGTGTTGCTCGTTGAGGAAACACCCGTGTACACCTGGCTTGCCACGACGGCGTCGGTTATCGAGTTCACCACGATCCAGTTGTACGTGTACGAGGAGGTTCCTCCTGACACAGTCGCGCTGCACGATACTGATGAGCCCGAGGTCACAGAGGCGGGCGACGGGCACGAGGACAGCGAAACGGTCGGAGGGGTGTAGCTGCTGCCCCCACCGGACGATCCCAGTGAGTTGGACGTCACCGCCTTCGCTGTGAGCGTCGCGATCTGGCTCGCCTGCCCTGTTTGGCCGTTCTTCGTGTACTGTACCCACAATGTGCCTGTGAAGGCCGCGCCTATGGCGTTCGATGCAAGAGGGCACTGGAAGGTCAGCGTTGTCTCCTCTCCAGGCTGTAATGTCATCGAATTGCTTGCAAAACTCGGCTCTGTGCTGGTGTTTGAGCAGCCCAGTCCGGTTATGCTTATCGGCACTCCGAGCGCCTCGCCGAATGTCACGATGACGTTTCCTGTTGTATTCATCTTAGGGCTTGAGCACAGAAACCCACTCTGCGCCTCGCACGAGTTGGGAAGCGCGCTTCCGCCGCCAAACACGCCTGTTGAGTAAAGGCCGAAGAGAACTATCGCAATGACGAGAATGGCCCAGCCATATGTCATCAGATACTCCATTGCTGATTGGGATCTGGAGTTATGCGCCATGGTCTCGCATGGGTATGAGGTGCACTTTAATAAATATCTTACGGTGTGTGGCAGGCATAGGCTCTGTATCACAATACGGTTGATACCATCATCAAAATAAAAACAGGCATATTTGATGCCTGTTCTATAAGGTACAGCCACCTCTTTCTCTCCGTTTCTTTGCCCCAGTACTCAACAAATCCTGCCGCCTCCGCTGGGGTCTTCCCTATCGCAGAGTGGACCCTTATGAAGTTGTAGTATATCAACAACATCTGCAACTGCGTAGCTCCAGTCTTTACGCTCTTGAACCCCCTTCGTTGATGGGTCTTGCTCCTTATGAAGTTCTGAAATCTCTCAATGAGGTTGTTGTTCTTTTTGTCCTCGAAGTTCTTGCACCGGTGGGTGTGGTGATAATACCACCAAACACCTAGGAGTTTCTTTAGCACTGAAGGGTACTGAAACGCTCCATCAAAGACCAGCATATACGAATTCAGAATCTGTTTGAGCAGTTCTTCTGCATCTTTGTTGCCTCTATTCTCCGAAAAATGCATGAATGCAAACCTGTTCTCTGCACAGATCGCATCCCACAGGTAGCAGAATTTCGCCAACATCTTGAGGAATAATTCGTCTACGTGTGTCTTCAGATTAATCCGTAGCTTGAACTTGCCAGTAAATCTGCATATCTTTCCGCAGTACTCGAGGACCCACCTGATCACTGTGTTCTTCGATATAAAAAGGAATTGTGCCAGGAACCTGGATGATACGCCTCCACCGACGTATAATTCCAACGCATCAATAATCTTCTCCTTTGAATGGCGTTTCCATTTGAAGCCGTCGTCTTTGCAGAATGTCCGTTTACATTTCTTGCATTTAAAGAGGGGCACATTGCCTCTCTGTTTGGTCTT
>JAKAVL010000004.1 GCA_021817305.1 Microcaldota archaeon
CAGTCAGGTCAATGACAATATACCATCTGCGGTGCCTAGTCATCGTAAAACGTAGTACAGTCAGCCCCTTAAAACTGTGGCTGATGGCCAACTACTGAACTTGGGAGAAGAAGCGTTTATATATGTTTTTTTGCCCGGAACCTAAAGTAAATATTCCATCCGTTAAGCCTTGGCCTTAACCTCCTCTAAAGCTGATTTTGCTACGCAAATCACCTTTAGATGGGTCGCTCCAATGAGCTGTAAGCTAGCAACCTAGCAAGCGGCTATACGAGCCTTGAAGGAAACTCTGCGGCTGCTTCCGGGTGGGGCGGAAGCAGAGCCTTGCCCGTTGGGTCGTAGTAGCCGTAGCCGCCGTCCGAACGAAGTTCGGCACGCCCGAACCTGCCCAGAGCAGGAGGGGCTTCCAGGCACTTCGACGAGTGCTGAGCTAGTCAACTACATGCCTACATCGTTCTCATTATACAAACCTTTATAATACTTTATTGTATAATTATATTAGATGCTATGGCAGAATTCATACTCACGCCGGCAATAGGAGACAACTTTATAGGGAGAGAAAAGTTGGTACAGGAACTCGTTGAAGAACTACATAATAAGAAATCACACATAGGGTTTTGCCTGTATGGCAGGCGCAGAGTCGGGAAGACTTCTATCCTGATAAAGGTAAGGCAACTGCTTGAGGAAGATAAGAAGCTTGTCGTGGCTTATTTATCATTATACGATATTGCAGACTTATCGCCCACAACCCTTGCCGAGGAATTGATGGATGTCATAGTGCGTGCATATCAGGAAAAGGGGCTTTTGCCGCTGAAAATCAGAATAAAGGATATCCTTAAGTCACCACTTAGCATTGCCTCAGAATTACTGAAGAGCGTAAAGGTAGAGGGGGTAGTTGCTGAACATATAAAACTGATTCTTGAATTTAAAAAAGAGCGGGGTGACGATAACAATTATTCCGAGTATATACGTCAAGCATTCAATACAGGGGAGGTGCTGGCGAAGTCTACTTCGACGAAGTGCATAATAATTTTGGATGAATTCCCAGAGGTTGTAAAATTCAAGAACGGCCTGCAGTTGGTGAAGATGCTAAGAACGCAGTATGAGCTGCAGGGGGCGACTGCAATTATGATCTCTGGCTCTATAAAAAGAACCTTGGATATGGTGGCCCTTTCTGAAGGCTCTCCGTTCTATAAACAGCTGGTGCCAAAACACCTATTGCCTTTCACTGAGCAAGAAACGGCCGAATTTATCAAATCTTATATCGGCAAAGTCGGGAAAAAAGAGGTGAAAGAGCTGTATGATATCACGAGCGGGCTGCCATTCTATCTTCAGTTTATCGGGCGATCCACAAAGTACGCCGGTGGGATAAAAGATATTATTGACACTTTCATAGCGCAGGAGGGCGATTTGTTCTTCAGGGAAGAGTTTGAAAAACTGAGCGACAAAGAAAAGATAATTGTAGCCGCATTGGCAAACGGCACTGAAAATCTTGTCGGAATAGCAAAAAACATAACCGAGCCGGCAACCACGGTAAGCAGGTACCTCCCAAATTTAATAGAAGAGGATATTGTAGAAAAGAAATCGCGTGGCACATATGCACTGATCGATAAGCTATTTGCTTACTGGCTGAAGAAGCGTATTGTCGAATAGTTGGTGCAGGGGGAGAGATTTGAACTCTCGTACCCACAAAGGGAACAAGCCCTGAACCTGTCGCATTTGGCCAAGCTCTGCCACCCCTGCATGGTTTATTCTGTAAGTGGCAACGTATTTATAATGAGATAAGGTATTTATTCTGGTCGTTTTATGATGATAGGCCTAGTAGGCGCGCCGAACAAGGGCAAGAGCACCATATTCTCCGCGCTCACAATGCTTGATGTGGCCGTTGCGGATTACCCGTTCACAACAATAAAGCCCAATCTCGGAGTTACCTACGCCACAAAGGAGTGCGTTGAGAAGGAATTTGGCGTAAAATGCAAGCCCAGGAACGGACTATGCACGAACGGCATAAGGCAGCTCCCAGTGAATATCGTCGACATAGCCGGCCTTGTCCCTGGCGCCAGCACCGGCAAGGGGATGGGCAACCAGTTCCTGAACGACTTGTCTGCAGCAGACGTTCTCATACAGGTGATTGACGCAAGCGGCAGGACAGACATTCAGGGTAATCTATCATCGGGCTCCGATCCTGCGGATGAGGTAAAAATGCTTTCAGAGGAAATGTCGCTGTGGCTTTCAGGCATACTCCTCAGGCATATGCCCGCCCTCTCAAAGCGGAAGGACGGTGTGCGGGCCCTGCTCGGGGTGCTTTCCAGCTTCAACACGTCCGAGCTACAGATAATCTCCGCGTTGAAGGCCGCAAGCCTTCCGGATTCATCAATATCATGGGACAATGAAGGCACGGCGAAGTTCTCAAGGGAATTCCTCAGGCTGAACAAGCACATAATCGTCGCCGCAAACAAGATGGACGTATGCCCGCAGGGCGCCCTCGACGCGATAAGGAAGAAACTTCCGGGCTGCACCGTAGTCGGGTGCAGCGGAGCGATAGAGCTCGCGCTTAAGAAAGCAGTCAAGTCCGGAGCAATAAGCTATGCAATCGGTAGTGGCGAATTGGAGATAGAGGGCGAGGTCTCCCCCGAGCAGAGAAAGGCTCTCGATTACATGAACGATTACATGAAAAGGAACAACGGAACAGGCATACAGGAGCTTGTCAATGAAGCTGTATTCAGGGCGTCCGGGAAGATAGTCGCATACCCCGTAGAAAACGAGAGCAAGTACACGGACCATTTCGGCAACGTGCTGCCTGATGCGCTACTCCTGAATACAGGCTCAACCACCATGGATCTTGCCAGGTCCATACATACTGACATTGCTGATCACATGCTCTATGCGGTGGACGCAAGGACGAAGGGAAGGCTGGGCAAGAACCACGTCCTCAAGGACAATGACGTTGTAAAGATAGTCAGCGCTGCGAGGTAAAGTGCAAACCAATATATACTTTTAATGGAATGCTTAACCGGATGGTGCAGTGAAGGTTTACAAGCAGAACAACAAGCTTATTATTTACCTGCCATTGGATCTCGCGAAGGCACTGGATCTAGATGCGGACGACGAGCTGGACTACTTCAAGTACAACGACAAGTCCTTCCTCATCGCGAAGAAGGCTGACATAGTCGGCATGCTTACCGGCGCGCAGGCAAAGGGCAGCGAAAAGGCGGTGCAGGAAAGGCAGGAAGCCATCGAATACACGCGGGCCGGAACCCCAGCGCAGCTCTCCAAGGAGGAGATATCGGTGCTCAAGAAGCTGGATACTCTGCGCTACAACCAGCGTACAGTCGAGAACGTCGCGAGGATAATGAACAAGGGCGAAAACTCGACGCTCCAATTGCTCCTAAAGCGCAAGGCCGTGAGCCTGTTCAGCAAGGACGGGAAAACAGTATACAGCATACCCCGCGACATATACAATGACTTCCTCATGCGCAAGAAGGTCGCCGAAGAGCCAAAGACCCCGGCGAAGGAAGCGTCAGCGAAGCAGCAGGCAGAGCCCTATCGCAGGCTTCGCACCGACCGTCCGATAAGCAATCCGAACAACGCACCGGAGATAAACGAGCTGGAGGGCAAGGGCTACCTGGTTCTCCAATCGGAGGCCGAAGCCGCGCGCGTGTCGCTCATGCTGGAGGACAGCATTAGGCACGGCCAGGTTCTAGGCACCAGATCATTCGGGAACAAGAAGTTCTTCATAGTCACCAGGCAATTCCTCGACAGGCACATACCGGCGATATTCAAGATGCTGCGCGAGGGCACAAAGAAGACATCCGAGATAGCGGGAAATGAAAAAATAGAGGACGACGCGGCCCGAGCGATACTCTACGTGCTTGCAGAGAACGGGGACATAACCGAGAAGAAGAAGGACCTGTTTGCTGTCGCTTGAGTTACCCGACAGTGGCGAAGTGGTCCAGTACTATTATTATGATCGAGAAAACAAGCACGGCAACGAGGAATATCTTCGGGTTGAACAAGTGGCCCTTCTCCGGGGCGTCGTAGAAGCTTATTATGCCTGCCTGCGACCTCGGTCCTGCTATTGTTGCCATGTCATCAAAACTATTGCTCAGGCAAGCTATAAAAACATGAGCCCAGAATAGTCTATGCGCGGGTAGTTAAAATGCTATTGGGATACATAATAACTCTGGTCACCGTATCGGCATTCGCACTTCTCCTCGCATTCATTTACGCCTCGAGGAAGGCGCTCCGCGAGGTCCTTTCTGAAGGCATAAACAGGTACTCCGTCGCAGGCCTGGTACTCATACTCGTGTTCTTCACCGTTTTCGCGCTTCTTCTCGTGCATCCTGTCGAGCAATTGTACTTCGACGAGAACATATACCAGGGAATAGCGCTCAACATACTACACAGCGGGAATGCGCTGTGGTGCCAGTACGGCACCGGCTACCTCGGCACGTGCTTCGTGAACCAGCTGTACCATGATATCGTGGGGTATGATGTGTTCATAGCCATCGCCTTTGCGATATTCGGCTCAAACGCTCAAACGGCTTACGCGCTCGAGCTGCTTGTCGGAGGGCTCTCGATAATCGGCGTGTTCCTGCTCGCATCGGTGCTGACCCGCAGGAGAGAGGTGCCGGTGTTCTCCGCCCTTGTGTTTTCAATGATACCAGAGCTCTTCATATGGTCGAGGACGCAGGCGGTTCCAGACATGCCGTTCATGATGCTTACCGTATTCACAGCATTCTTCTTTGTCGTGCTCGCAAAGCGCCCCAGGAACGGCACCCTCGCCATGTTCCTTATGTCGCTGGTTCTCGTTCTGTATACTAGGACGGAGGGCCTTCTTCTCCTTCCAGCGTTCGCGCTGCTTTATTTCCTGCTCGGCAAGGACGGGATACGGAAAACCCTGCGCGATAAGCTTGCGCTCCTGAAGGTCGGCCTCTCCGAGCCCGCCTCGCTCGTGCTCGTTCTCCTGTTCGTGTTCATGCTCCTGCCTGTTTTGTATTACTCCATAACAGAGCTCAGGGCGCCGAGCTACGGCAACTCCTCATCGCAGTCATTGTTTTCCCTTGCCAACGCGCAGCAGAATCTCCCCGCAAACCTACAATTCATAACTGCGATCTCAAACACTGTTTATCCTGAGATATCCTCTGTGAATCTCGTGCCTCTTGCAGTCGCAGGCGCCGCGGCGCTTCTGTTCTTCACTTCAAAGAGGAACAGGTTCGGCGTGCTCGCATTCCTAGGAGTGCTCACCGTTTCCTACCTTCTTTTCTACCCATTCTTCTATGCCGGCTCGTACAACTACGGCGTCGATGTGCGCTTCGTCCTGCAGACACTGCCCTTCCTCGCCGTATTCGCGGGCTTCGGGATATTCGGAATAGGGACAGCGATCCACTACCTCATATCCAAGAAGGCAAAGCGCCGCGTGAACGCCATAAAATATTCCATATACGCGGTGCTCGTTGTTGCACTTGTGGCATACCCCTTCACCGTATACTCGCCACTGATAACGATACCTCCGGGCCAGATGCCGCAGGAATCGTATCCAAACAACGCAACGTCTTTCTTCTACAGCAACTACAACGCAGTGCCGTCAAACTGCCTTGTATTCAGCTTCACGCCTGACCTGTGGTACCAGTACGGAAGGAGTGCTGCGCAGATCGGATACATAAGCGGGGCTAACCAGAGCATTACCGAGAGCTTCAAGAGCTACTCCTGCTACGTATTGGATTACGGCTACTGGTGCACAGTGCCCCCTTACCAGGACACGGTGTGCAAGAATGCGATATCCGCTTACAACCTCTCGGTTCTGGCGTCGCAGCCCAACTCCCACGGCTCCAGCTTCGCCTTCTACAGACTCGTCAACTACTCCCCTTGACCCTGTTTCTCATCCATTCAGGCCCCTTTCTCGCAATGGCACGGGCTATGAGGAGGAGCAGCATGACAATAATGATGATAGATGACAGCTCGAACAGCGACAGCACCGAGACTCCTGAGACCGGTCCCTGCGCTGTGCCCTCGGGGGCCAGGACTATGCTGATCATAGATGCGATGTTTGTGCCATTCACCTGATAATTAGATACGGCCGCTCCTGAGTAAGAGCCCGCCGCACTGCTTCTTACTGTGAAGGATGCGCCAGCGGTTCCATGTGCCGATGCGTTCACGAGCTCGAACGGCTGCGAGACATAGACGAAGCTCTGCGGAAGCATGAGCGAGACATTGTCCGTGATATCCGCGCTGCCGTTGTTCTGAACAGAGACATAAACCGTGTAATTCATGCCGTCCTGCGATACAGAGTAGCCCAATCCTATGTCGCCATTGGCATTGTTGCCGAACCTGGCCATGCACGGGAACACGGCATCAAACGACGAGGAACCTTGTTCGTAGCTCGTTGTGAAATAATAGGCATAGCTGCCGTTTGCGTGCTGCACTATGGGCTCAGTGAAGTTGAACGTCCGGCCCGGCCCGAGGCTGTTCGATTCGTATGCCGCGCCGCGGAGGCTTCCCATCACCGGGACGACAACAACGTCAAACGCGCTGTCATTGCCGCTGTTGTGCAGGCTGAAGCTCAGCGCGTTCTGGTTCAGCTGCTGCGTGCATGTACCTGTCAGCGTGACGGTCCCGGCATACGCAATGCCAACGGATGTGATTAATACAAGAAGGAATGCCAGCTTCAGCATAATGCTCACGTATTTATAGTTAGTTTGATAATCAATAAAAAACGTTTGATTGGATGGCAAGGAGGTTAGGAAAGAAGAAGCAGAAGCGCCGCGAGGAGTACATGCTGAAGGAGCAGAAAAAGGTCGGCGACGTGGTGACAGATGAGCGCACGCTGCAGAACCTCAGGAAGCTGTTCAGCAGGGGCATGGTGTCAGAGATAGAGTTCCTCATTGCAACGGGCAAGGAGGCGGACGTGTACGTTGCGAAGTCAGGAGAGGCCCTCAAGGAGCAATTCGTGGCGCTCAAGATATTCCGCATCGAGACATCGAGCTTCGCGAAGCGCATAGACTACATAACAGGGGATCCCCGCTTCGGGAAGATAAAATCAGACATCTACAACATCGCGCTCACGTGGTGCAAGAAGGAGTACGGAAACCTAAAGATAGCCTACGATGCTGGCGTTGCAGTCCCCAAGCCTCACGGATTCGTAGGAAACATGCTTGGCATGGAGTTCATAGGCGACGAGCACGGGACTCCTTCAAAACGGCTCAAGGACACCGAACTCAAGGACCCAGAGAAGGTGCTCACGAAGATACTCGAGAACGTCAAGAGGCTCAATGCAGTTAACCTGGTTCATGCGGACCTGAGCGAATACAACATCCTCATGAAGGACGGCGAGCCGTACCTCATCGACATGGGCCAGGCGGTGATGCTGGGCCACCCGAAATACCGGGACTTCATGGAGCGCGACATAATAAACATACTCTACCACTTCAGGAAAAAGTACGGAATAGAAAAAGACCACGAAGCAGTGCTCAAGGGCATGCTGGGCTAGCAACTACGCGGGCACTTCGTAGCCCTTGCTCTTCAGAGTCGCCTTGTCCATTATGCTGTACCTCCAGACTATGTCTCCGCGCTCGTCCGATTGAACGACCCAGGGCTTGACAAGCACTATGTCGTTCTCCTTTATCCAGAACCTGCGCTTCAGGCGCCCCGGTATGGAGCACGTGCGCTCTTTCTTGTCGCTGCAGAAGACAATGAAGTGCGCCGCGCCTGACGCCTTCGTCACTACCCCTATGACCTCGTTGTCCCTCGGGAGCACCAGGATGTGCGGCTCATTAGCTCCAGGTTTCTTTCTAAAGCCCATCGAATCAATAGCTCTTTATAGTGTATCTCGCGCCGCATGCCTCGCAGACTATGGTCACGTAGCCGCGGTCCCTTCCGCCGAAATGCGTATCCGGCTTGTGGCACTCCTTGCATATGACATATGCCTCAAAGTAAGCCTTTATCTTCTGGTTGAGCGCGGCTCCACTGACCTTGGCGTTTATGTCGAGAGACGAGCCGCTCATGCTTATCGGCGCGGCAAGCTCCTTCGTCAGATACTTCGCTATGTCGTCCTTGCTCCTGCGCGCCTTGTCGGCTATCTGCGCTATGTTCTTCACGACAGTCTTGCTGCCCTGGATCAGCGAATCGGCCTCTGGTATCTGGAAATCGACCTTCTCAACTGACAATGTAGGCAGCTCTGTGAATGCCCTGTCCAATAACTGCTCGTAGTTCATTATAACCGTACTACTCTTCTCAAGAAAGCTATTAATACCTGCGCCCGATGTTTGCGATGCAGCACATGAAACTATGTCTTTACGAACTCTGTCTTGACCTGCTTCATGGAAGTCATCGAGCGTGTGTTCGCAATGCCCTTAGTTGACAACACGTTCTTCACGAATTGATAATACTCGTCCATGTCCTTGGTCCTGACCTTTATCATGAGGCTCGAGTCACCGGTTATTATGTCAACGCTTTCCACGTTGCCGTGGCCGGCAAGATGCGCCGCAATCCTTTCCGGATTGGAATACTCGTCTGCCGCGAGGCTTATGAGCACGAAGTTGCATATGCCCATGTCTATCTTCCTATAGTCGAATACCGCCTTATAGGCCCTTATCACGCCATCCTTCTCCATCTGCTTGACGTTGTACTGCACCGTTGTCATGGGTATCACGAGCTTCTTTGCAAGGCCGACCAGCCTTGGCGTGCAGTAGCCTGCACTCAGCAATTCTATTATGCTGTTTCTAGACTCTTTCATACAGATTTGAATAATCTTCAAAATATAAATACTTTTCTGTCAATTCTTTGGATTTTATTCAAGAAGTTATTTATCCTTGGCCGGTTACAATAGCATGCGGTAATCATATGCCGAAGACAAAGAGCAAGGAAGATTGCAGGAAGAGATTGCTGATTAATGCAACAATGGCGTCATTCCGCAAGGACGCTTCGAAGGGCGAGCACAGGCCAATGCCGCAGGGTCTTGTAACGGAAATGGACATCATTAATGGCATTCTCGCATCTGAATCCCAGGTCCGAACGAAGGTTGTTTGAAATGAGGATTGCGATAGTCGGCACCGGCAAGATGGGAAAGATGCACGCCCGCGTATTTTCCGGGGCAGGGCACGAGGTCACGTGCTTTGACAAGCACAAGACGGCCGGCGAGCTTGCGGCGGAACTGGCGCCGCTTCAAAGGGTGTCGTCAAACAGCTCTATGGTTGCCTCTGACACGCTGGCACACGCCGTGAAGGACAAGGACGTGGTTGTTCTTTTGCCGCCAGTGGACGCCGTGGGGGAAGTTGCCAGTGGCATCGGATCCCACCTGAGCAACGGCACGGCCGTGATCTCAGGCACTTCTGTCATGCTGCCGGCAGCGGCGGAACTTTCTGCGCACCTCTCCGGAAGGGATGTCGGCGTCTTCGGAATGCACTGCCTCTTCGGGCCGTCTGCTACAGACTTCGGATCCAATTCCATAGCCGCACTCAATATGGGCGGCCTTGAGCCCGCCGCATTCGAGAACGTAAAGTCGCTTTTCAGGTCCTCCTTCGTATCGCGGACCGGCAGTGCAAAAATAGTGGATATCGAGAGCCCGGACAAGCACGATAGCATAATGGCAGATACACAGGTTTCTACACATCTCGGTTTCCTGAGCATGGGAACGGCCTGGATGCGCGCCGGACTATTCCCCTGGGAGAGCGAGTTCTACAAGTGTGGAACAGACCACGCGAAGGCGGTCATGATGCTAAGGGTGCTCAACGGGGAGAGGCATGTATACGAAGCAATAGCGCTGCGGAACCCCCATGCCCGGAAGCATGTCCTGCAGTACGTGAAGTCAGTGGAAGATCTTTTTGCCATGATGATGTCTGGTGATCGGGCAGGGTTTACCGAAAGAATGCAGAGGACCAGGGAGTTTCTTTCCAGGTCCAACGCTGCAGGCGTGGCCAGGGAGAGCGCGGCAGCATTCGGATCGATCGCCGGCGCCGAGATGGCCGCAAAGTCAAATTCGCACCTTAGCCTGCTCGCGATGGCCGACAGCTGGAGGGAGATGGGTACCGACCTAAAAGACAACGCGATGTGCTCGACGCCTCCCTTCCAGATAAGAAGGTTCATCATCAGCCTTGCATTCGGCAATGAGCTGCTCGAGAGAAATATCAACGCCGCGTTTGAGTCCGATGAGATAAAGAAGCACGACGCCATATTCCTGGAAAGCGCCAGGGATTGGAGTTCAGCCATAGCCAGGAAGGACAGCGAGGCATACCGTAGCCTTTTTGACAAGACAAGGGCCTTCTTCTCCGACAGGCTGGAATGGGGCATGGAAGAGAGCACAGCGCTAATAAGGGCGTTCAGGGCCGGCAAGCTGCGCGGATAGCAGACATGCAAAACAAACGATGAAGGATGAAATGAAGACGGTCGGATAATGTTACGCTGTCATACCGCTAAACCTATTAATCTTGACTGAGCATCAATACCGCAGCAGAAAGGCGGGAAGCTAGGGGTTTCCCATACCGCAAATCCCCTTCAGGCGGGCCGCATGCCTGCGGAGTGACGTGTGCCAGTGCGGGGCCCATGCTGAAGCGCTGACGCCTTGCCTCCAGTGGTGGTCTTGTATATCAACCGGGCCAGGCCGGAAGGAGCAACCCTACGTATATGATGCTATGCTCTGGAGATACAGGGCCGAGCATAGGCATGGACAAGCCCCGTACGCGCACGCGCTGCAGCGCAGGCCTCTGCTGCACTATTCTTATCGTTGATTGAATGGCGCACAAAAGCCGCGAAGTGCTTGAGAACGAGCTGAAGGAAGCAAGGACAAAGATTGTAGTGGGCGGAACGTATGCGCACTATAAGGACCCAAAACATTTCGTCCGCGTTACTACGTTGGGATTCCAGGAGGCGATAGACAAGCTGTGCGTTGTATATCAGGATTTATCAAATCGTAATCTAATCTTCGTAAGGGACCTGACATTTGGCTCGAGGAGCCGATAAAGGGCACCGCGAGATTCAAGCTTGTTGAAGGATAAAGAGAAACCGTTCGGTATGTGACTACGGTTCCGAATTTTGTAGTCACATGGAGTATACATTTGCATGTACTGCAGCAAGCCTATACTGTATCTGTTCTGGGCTAATGTCGTAGTCAGTTATATTGGAAAAGATAATCGTACGCCTTCCATGCTTTGCAGCATGGGCATCTCTTGTCATAGTCTGCACGTTTTCTTCCCCACATTTTCGTTACAAGAAGTCATAGCAGAAAGCCCACGATTTTCAATCGTGGGATGAATGCGAAGGGCATGGATTTATAATTGTAATCAGGTATATCATATGGCAGTGAAGTAAATGAAATTAACCCAGGTTG
>JAKAVL010000001.1 GCA_021817305.1 Microcaldota archaeon
GTCTGGACACAACGCCAAATATCGCATATCTGAACAAGATGTCAAGGGAAATGATGGAACCCATAATGAATAAAAGGTGAGATGACGAAAAAGGATTACCGAGAGGACATTAATTCAGGATACCACATTGGAGGGTTTATTGATTTTATGGAAAAGATCGGGATAGCAATAGGGTCAATCGCCATAGTCATAATAGTCGTGGCGGGCGCGGCGTACTACATTTCCAGGACGTCGGCCTCTACGGCCACGATGAGCACCGCTACATCTACGATAACTGCGGCTGTTGCCACCACCACTGCAGTGACGACTTCGCATGCGGGCGCTGCGGTTCCTGTTCTGAGAAGAGCCGGCAGCAGGTCGGTAGAGGTGAACGCCAGCAGGCCGGCAAACGCGACTGTCATTGCACCGGATGGCGTGAACATAACAGTCAGCATACCTGCAGGCACATACGCGTTGGTGGGCAACAGCCTCCTCGGGGGGTATAACTTCACAATAGCTACGTTCAGCATCGAGAACGTGAGCAGCCCGCCTGGCAAACAGAGCCAGACCCCGGCCTATGGCTTTGCGTTCGAGGTTAACGGAGAGATCAGCCCAGGAATTTCGTTTGTAAACTCAACTAAGGCGCCTATGCACCTGACCACAGTAACGCACTACCCGAGCACATGGTACAGCTGGGCTTATGTCGGGGGTGCATTCAACTCAACCACTGGCACATATACTGGAGGGAACTATCTTGTGGAGAATGAATGGTCATATGCGGCAAACGGCACCATGACTAACACGCAGTTCTACAAGCCCATAATGTGGATCTTTACCATAGGACCTGCCCAGCAGAACGCCGCGGTTACGACAACAGCCAATGCTTCCCAGACAACGACCGGCATGACGGACACTACAACGAGCTGGGGGTATGGCTAACCCGCGATGCTGCGGATATGTGGAGATCGAATGAAACAATCACGCTCCATGGTTATTGGAATAGTAATAGTTGTAGGGGTAATTGCAGTGTCTGCTTACGCCCTTTCCGGTTACGGGGGGAGGTCCAATGTCAATGCGACTACGTCTGTAAACAGGTATTCGACAACAGCGACCACCTCCGCTGCACCGGGCAGTCCGACTAGCGGATATGACCTTATGGTAGGGAACAGCGCGTCTGTAGGCAGATACCTTGAGACATCCGCGGGCTTTACGCTGTATCTCCTTAGCTCCGACATACAGTACAAGAGCAGCACGTGCACGGGCGCGTGCGTGGACTACTGGCCGCCATACCTATTCAATGGCAGCATTTCCTCGCTCAGCGTACAGAGCGGCATAAATGCTTCTGCGCTGGGCGTGATAACCAGATCCGACGGATCCAGGCAGCTCACCTATGATGGATGGCCGCTGTACCGCTTCTCAGGGGACAAGGCTGCCGGCCAGGTAAGCGGAGAGGGCATCGCCGCCTTCGGAGGCGTATGGTACGCGGCAACGGTGCCGAATGCCACCGTTTAGCGCAGTGGATGGTCTGGAGGGTTCGGGGGCATCTATACCTTCAATGATGTGCTGCATCATCCAGTGAATTCATCCCGCCGGTAAATAGTGCGGGCTTCATTGCCGGGATTAGGTGATGCGCGCGCAGGCACTGCGTATCAGGTGCCATTGCCGTGCGCGGGTTTCCTTTGGGACATCCGCGGCCTGCGCAGGTATAAAATGTTTTGCCGTCAATTCTTATGGCGCTCGTCGTTGGTCACTATGAAGGGGGGAAAAACGCTCATATCAAGGCTTTATGAAAGGCTTGACGGCAAGGTAATAATAGCAGCTGAGCTTGAGGACTCGGACATGGAGGGCATGAACGTTGACGAGCTCTCGGCTATGGCGCTTTCCTTCTTCAGGGAGTATGATGGCTTGAGGGTGCTGGACAAGAAGACCCTTGGCGAGATAATAAAGGGGTTGGAGTCGAAGGAGCCCTTGGTTGTGGAGGTGTTGCAGCAGCCATCGTTCAAGCCGGTGGCGAAGGAATTTGAGCCGAAATTCAGGATGAGGAATACGCCACTAGAGAAGACAGGCGCTACCGTCAACGACTTCGCTTCGTACTTCAGGGACAGGTACAAAAGGCTGAGAGACATGCTAAGCACAAGCAATATTGGCATGGTAATAAGCAGCGACAAGATCGGGCAGTATGCGAATGGCCGTGAGGTAAGCATTGTAGGCATGGTGTACGACAAGATAGTGACCAAAAAGGGCAACATCATGGTGACCCTCGAGGATGAATACGGCTCATCGAAGGTGATATTCATAAGGCCCTCGAGCCCGGATAGGAGGGACCAGAGCAGCCTGTTTGATTCTGCCATGAAGCTGGTCCATGACGAGGTGATAGCGGTAAAGGGCAAGACCGGGGCGCCTCCCTTCGTCATAGCCAACAAGCTCATATGGCCCGACGTGCCGGTGCATGCAAGAAAGCAGACAAGGGAGGACCTCGCCATAGCGTTTACCTCGGACGTGCATGTAGGCAGCAAGCTGTTCCTAGAGGACAAGTTCATCAAGTTCATCGAGTGGCTGAATGGGAACGTGGAAACGGGCAGGGATCTCGCAGGAAAGGTGAAGTACCTTGTCATAGGGGGCGACCTGGCAGACGGCATAGGTGTGTATCCTGGGCAGGACAGGGACCTTGCGATACTTGACATATACAAGCAGTACTCGACATTTTTCAAGTATATCGAGGACATACCGGACTATATACAGATATTCATAATCCCTGGAAACCACGATGCGGTGCAGCTGGCAGAGCCGCAACCGGTGCTGCCTGAGGAGATGATAGGCGATTTCAAGCGCGACAACGTGCACTTTATACCAAGCCCTTCATATGTCGAGATCGAGGGCTTGACCTCGCTTATCTATCATGGCAATTCTCTCGACTCTGTAATACACAGCATACCTGGCTGCAGTTACTCAAGGCCGGAGATAGCAATGGTGGAGATACTCAAGCGCAGGCACATCTCGCCGATCTACGGGGACACCCCCATAGTCCCGAGCAAGAAGGATACGCTCGTCATGGACATCGCACCTGACATACTGCACATGGGCCACGTCCACAAGAACGGCCTTGCTGAGTACCACGGCACGCAGGTGATAAACAGCGGGACGTGGCAGGCAAGAACCGATTACCAGATAAAGCTGGGGCATATACCGACGCCGGGCCTTCTTCCTGTGTACGAGACGAGGAGCGGAAGGGTCACCAATGTTGACTTTAACGGGTTGTGAATATGGACACTGAGGGTTACTTCTCTGAGCTTTCCAAGGGCTTCGCCGAAGCTCTTGAAGTTGCCAAAAGGGCAAGGCAGAAGGGTCTGGACCCGAGGGGTACTGTTGAGATCATACCCGCGTCGGATCTTGCGGGCCGCGTGCAGGGGCTCATAGGCATAAGGGGGATAGATGAGCTCATACGCAGGAACCATGAAGGGAGGAGCAGGAACGAGCTGGCATTCGCCGTAGTCAGGGAGATATGCACCAGCAAGGAGTTCGAGGGCTACGAGAAGATAAAGCGCATAGAGCTTGCCGTGAGAGTGGGCACTGCCATAATAACCGAGGGCGTGCTTGTCGCGCCGACAGAGGGCATAAGCTCAGTGGCATCGTACAGGAACCAGGATGGCACCTCGTGCATAGCTGTTTTGTATGCGGGGCCCATAAGGGGCGCAGGGGGAAGCTCGGCTGCGCTTTCCGTGGCGCTTGCGGATCAGGCGCGCCAGCTGATGGGCATAGGCGAGTACAAGCCCACAAAGGACGAGATAGAGAGGTGCGTCGAGGAGATAGAGCTCTACCATACGCGCTGCGCCAGGCTGCAGTACAGGCCTAGCGACGACGACGTGAGATCGATAATAAGCAGCTGCCCCGTGTGCATAGACGGGGTGCCCACGGAGGAGGTGGAGGTAGGGGTCCATACGAACATGAAGCGCACTATTGCTGACGGATCCGTTGTGCCTATCACAAACAGGGTGCGCGGCGGCATAGCCCTCGTGAGCTGCGAAGGCATAGCCCAGAAGGCAAAGAAGATACTCAAGGAGACGAAGAATGCTGGGCTTGACTGGGGCTGGCTCAACAAGGTGATAAAGGCGGACGTGAAGAAGCAGGACGACAATGGAGAGAAGACGGCTGTGTTCCTTGAGGAGCTCGTCGCCGGAAGGCCCGTGATCTCGTATCCGGGACATCTCGGGGGGCTGCGCCTCAGGTACGGGAGGAGCAGGTTCACAGGCATAGCCGCAAAGGGGGTGAGCCCTGCGACAATGATAATAGCCGACAGCTTCATAGCCGTTGGCACTCAGATGAAGGTCGAGCTCCCTGGCAAGGGATGCGTGGTCATGCCCGTTGACACAATAGAAGGGCCCTTCGTCAGGCTCAGGTCTGGGGAGGCCTTGCGCATAAACAGCGCGGAGCAGGCCCAGTCCCTGAAGAGCGAGGTAGAGGAGATAATATCCCTGGGGGACATATTGATAACATACGGGGATTTCAGAAAGACCAACACGAAGCTGCATCCGAGCAGCTACGTGGAGGAGTTCTGGGAGCTCCAGCTAAGGAATGCCGGAGGAGCCGTACCGGAGCATCTTGACTTCATCGGAGCATATGAAACGTCTCTCAGGCATGGCGTTCCTTTGCACCCGAAGTACCTCTTTGAGTTCCAGTCGGCAAGCAAAGAGGACATAATAAGTCTGGCAGAAGAGATATCCAAGTGCGAAGGGCTCTCTTCTGAAAAGCTCAGCGGCATGGGAGGCATTGGCCTTGTCAGCAGTCCCAGAACAAAGAAGACCCTTGAGCTACTGAATGTGCCGCACAGAATCAGCAGCGGAGCCATAGCGATAGAGAGGGACTATGCGCAGAGCCTCGTCGCCTCCCTGGGATTCGCCAGCGGCGCCGAGGGCCTGCTGACAAAGGACATTCCAAAGTATGACATGGCGCTTGGCACCATAGAAATGCTAAACAGTGTTTCTTCTTTCAGGATAATGCGCCGCTCCACGTTCATAGGCGCCAGGATAGGAAGGCCTGAAAAGGCGAAGGAGAGGCTCATGAAGCCCGCGGTGCACGTGCTCTTCCCGGTAGGCGCATATGCGAGCAAGGACAGGAACATCACAAAGGCATACGCCGTGGACTCGAAGAAGTTCAGGTCAGGGCTCTATGCAGAGGTTGCGACCTACAAATGCATCAAGTGCAAGAGAACAATAGACACACAGTTCTGCTATGACTGCCAGAACCGCGCAGTGATAGAGAGGAAGTGCGAGAAGTGCGGATACAAGGGGAGCGGCGAGCTGTGCCCCAGATGCAATATAGCGACGACGGGCTTCTCGCAGAGGAACGTGAACCTTGCGGGGGTAGTGGCGAAAGGCATGAAGGGCGTGGGGATAAACAAGCTGCCTGACGTAATAAAGGGCGTCAAGGGCCTTTCCAGCAAGGACAGGGTCCTCGAGCCCGTTGAGAAGGGAATACTTCGCGCTCAGAACGGCGTTTACATATTCAAGGACGGCACCGCAAGATTCGATGCGACAGATGTCCCGATAACGCACTTCTACCCGAAGGAAATAGGAGTCGGAGTTGAGAGGCTGAGGGACCTAGGATACGACAAGGATTTCAAGGGGAAGGACCTCGTCAGCGAGGACCAGCTTGTTGAGCTGCGCCATCAGGACGTCATACTCAACAAGCGCGGCGCGGACTACATGCTCAGGGTGAGCAGGTTCGTCGACAGGGAGCTAGAGGACATGTACGGCCTGCCCAGGCACTACAACGCGACGAGCATAAACGACATGATCGGCAAGCTGGTGATAACGCTTGCGCCGCACATCTCGTGCGCGGTGCTTGGGCGCATAATAGGCTTCACCGATGCAAGCATAGGGCTCGCCCATCCCTACACCATCTGCGCAAGGCGCAGAAACTGCGACGGAGACGAGGACACGACGATGCTGCTGCTTGATGCGCTGATAAACTTCTCCAAGGAGTACCTGCCGCAGGGCGTTGGCGGCACTATGGACACGCCGCTTATCCTCACGCTGAACGTGAAGCCTGAAGAGGTGGACGACGAGGTACACGAGATGGAGACCGTTGCGCAGTACCCGATGGAGCTCTACGAAAAAAGCTTCTCGTACTCGTCACCTTCCGAGGTAAAGATCAATGCAGTAGTTGACAGGCTCAAGACCGACAATGCGTTCCACGGCCTGGAATTCACCCATCTGTCATCATGCGATGCGCTTGCCGACTCTCCGAAGCGCACGCAGTACACGCAGCTCAAGACGATGCAGGACAAGGTCGATGCGGAATTCGCGCTCATGGACAAGATATCCGCGGTGGATGCGCGCGACGCCTCGCGCAGAGTCATCACAAGCCACTTCATTCCTGACCTTATAGGCAACCTGCACTCCTTCTCGAAGCAGGTGTTCAGGTGCGTGTCGTGCAATGCGAAGTTCAGGCGCGTGCCCCTGCAGGGCAAGTGCGCGAAGTGCGGCGGGAAGCTGCTCCTCACGATATCGAAGGGGGGCATAGAGAAGTACCTCGGAATGGCGATAAACCTTGCAGCGAGGTACAATCTGGATCCTTACATCAGGCAGCGCCTGGAGCTCGTAAAGGACGAGATCAACGACACATTCATGACGCAGGACGACGGCACTGCGACGTCGGGCCAGTTCAATCTCGGAAGGTTCATCTGAGAGCGTCTGATGCATCCTCGCTTCCCTCTTGGGAACTTTTCGGGGCAAACGTCTCTTCGTATTTTGCGACGGCACTATTCCTCCACTCTGCTGCTCAGTGGGATTATTCTTGACTTCTCCTGACGCAATTCGATCCTGAGTTCATGCCGTAGGAAGCTGCTTATCTCTGCCTTCCATATTTCGAGAACAGATTTGTCATGGTGCAGTACTACGAAGTCGTCCACATACCTTATGTAGTACTTTGCCCTGAGCCCATGCTTTACGAAATTGTCGAGCTCATTCGGATAAACGTTTGCGAAGACTTGCGAAGTCAGGTTTCCTACCGGCATGCCATTACCCTTTATGCAGGCCTTGTGATTTTCCAATATCAAGCGTATCAATGAGATGACATTCTCGTTTCTTATCCTGCGCCTGAGTATCTGCAATAGAACATAGTGATCCACGGTATCGAAGTAGTGGCGTATGTCTGCCTTTAGCACGAAGCCCGTTGGATTGTGCTTTTCAAAAGTTTATTTTGCCCCCCCCTCAATAGCTATCTTCTTGCCAGACACTTTCTGCATGAACTTCACGAATCTTTTTATAGCCTGATGTGTGCCTTTGCATTTTTGGTTGGCGAAAGAGTCGTATATGAAACTCGCTTCGAATATCGGGCCTATGACGTTGACAAGGGCATGATGCACTATGCGTCCCTGGAGTGAGATGCGCTAATCCTCCTTGTCTTAGGGTCGCGGATTACGAAACCCATCATCGGACTCGGTTTGTATGCGAATGTCATAAGTTCGTAGTTCAGAAGCGGCAGATTATTCTCAAGGTCTGACTCGAACTCAATCACATATTCCTTGCGTGTTTTGCCATTTCTTACCCTAAGAAAAGCAAGCACAAGATTATCGTAAGAGCATAGGGAGAATACAAGTCAGAATATGTCTTCATGCCATTACCTAACCCCTGCTTAGAATGGACAGGAACCATTGGCGCAACATTGTCAGGCCTATTGTTCGCATTGAGGTTGAACCGCCTGCGGTTGTTAGCGGAGTTGTTGCCCGAGTGAACGCCGAACGACAACGGAACACAATGTTAACTCGTCTACATAATGCCATGGTATGGCATCATCACAGCTTCGCGGTTTCGGCTTTCGCGTACTATGTGTCGCTGTTGAATTTCATGACAGGTTTTACGGCTCTATAGACGGGTGTGTGGTTCCCAGGCATAAAGCCCAGCCGTCTGAGCCAGGGAAACCTATAAATATCTTGTTTTGCAATATAGTATGATAATTATCTAAGAGGTAATTATTCAGATATAATACAAAGATGGCTTCCATGGAGTTTCTTACCAAGCAGGAGCAGATGCTACTGGGCAGCGTCCCTGACCTGTCGGTGGTTGACATCGCGGCCATGCGCGGCATAAACTCTGCGCTGCGCATCACCACCGGCCCAAACCTGATGAAGACCGTGCACAACCTTATAAAGAAATCCGTTCTTTTAAGCCTTAAGAAGGGCCTTTATTACACTGTCAAGCCCGGCAGCAGCGCAGACATGCTAAGGGTAGCGGGATACGTGTTCGAGGGCTATCTCGGCCTTGGCACTGCGCTGTTCATCCATGGCGCGAGGTCGGACTACCCAACCGTTATCCAGATAGTCACCCCGGGCAAGACCCGCTCCGAGAGGATTGTGCAGGGCACGGCCTTTGCCGCTGTTCCGTTTGGAAAGCTATGTTACGGAAGCATTGAGATCGATGGCATGATAGTGTCCTCGAGAGGGAAGACGCTGTTCGACTGCGTATTCAGGCCGGACCTCGTAGGCGACCTTGGCTCCCTTTTCAGGCTGATACGCATGGCCGGAAAGGAGGATTTTGCAGAGTTCATCGAATACGCAGACGACCTGAAGAAGGCCTCCTTCTATGAGAGGGCAGGATACATTCTGGAATCGGCAGGTGCCCCGAAGCACGTGGTTGATGAACTGAGAAAACGGCTTGAGAACCGGACCGTGGTGGCAAATCTAGGAAGGCGCACTGCAGCTGCGAGAGGGAAGTTCATAGGCTCCTGGGGCGTGTACGACAACATAGGCATTCAGAGGTTCGCGGTGGGCTGATGGCTGGAATGGACGCGGACTACCTTGCCAGGATTGTCGGGGCAACAGGAATCCCTGAGGCGTACCTGAAATACGACACAGTACTGTCGGACTTCATATCCATGTTCTTCAGCAGTGCAAAAGACAGCAGCCTCGACATTGTGCTCTACGGCGGCACGGCGATGAACAGAGGCTTCTTCAAGGAAAAGCAGAGGCTGTCTGTGGATCTTGACCTGGAAACAGGCTCAGATGCGAAGACAGAGGCGTCAAGGATATCCGGGATGCTCTCAAGAAGAGGGATATCCTGCGAGACACCGCCCAACGCGCCAGGGCTTGTAATCGCCCGTGCGGGAGAGGGCGTAAGGATACGGGTGGAGGTTACGGCCAAGAAGTTCAACATCGAGACTAAGGCAATAGACCTGGTACCCCTGTCAGGCTATCTGGGTCTTCCTTCTGCGATAACATACGGCGTGCCATCCTATCCTTTCGACTACCTAATGGCAAGGAAGCTCAACGCGCTTTCGAGAAGGCTGATATACAAGGACATCTACGACGTGTTCATCGGACTGGATATGGCAAGGAAAAGCGCGCTGAAAAGGTACGTCAAGATGGTCGGCGGGGACTTTGATATAATCGGAGACGTGTTACACTACCTTAGGGGGGGAGCATTCGACAAAAAAGATCCCTTCGGGTACAGAAGCCTTACCCAACTGCGGTATAGGAAGTCTGAGGACTTCATGGCTAATGAGATAGTCAGCAGGCTGGAGCGGATATTCTGATGGGAGGTGCATCGTCCCTTTATGCCGATCGGACTGTTCCTAGATATCTGCGCCTACAGCCCTGAGCTCTGCATAGAGCCTCTCTGCAATGCTGCGAGCTCTGCTGCTGAAACGCCTGCAGCAGTCTTTACAGGTTCTGCCTTCTGGGCATCGGTTTTTTGCGCGGCCTCGTCGGGGTCAATTTTTGACTCAATCGCCACCCGCGCTGCCCCGCCATAGTCATTGCCGCTGACGGAGATATAGATGAAGTTTTTTGGGGTGACGTCGAAGCGGAGCATAATAAGGCCTCCCCATTTTACTGCCCTAAACGCGGATGCTTCGATAACGAGACGTCTATTCCCTGGAAGCTTATCGAACTCTTCATCTGTTACTGAACGCGTCTTTCCGTCCTTGGTTATCTTAATGAGGATGTCTCTTGCATTGATGTTTTCTCCCCGCATGCGTTCTTTCTCTAAGACCTCCGGCAAACCATGCGGAGTTGTAAAAAACCATTCGTTTTTGTGTTCTCGGGCAAAGTCAGGAAACCTGCTGAAGACCACTGCTGCGTCTATACACCCCATTACGGGCTTTCCGTCTACTATTCTGTACCCCGATACCCCACAAGGTTTCTCTAGTTTTTTAGAAAATCTTGCTCGGCCATCTGCAAGCACAGCCCGCGTAGCGTCATCGTTGTAGCAGCCGCCGTTGAGCCTAATCGTGCTACCGAGAGTGAGGATAACAGGGGTCCACGCTTTTGCTGCCCAAAATGCGCTTTCGGCGATAAAGAGACGATGGCCCTGGCGCCCTGGGAGATCTTGCCATAGTCCCTCTGAGGCATACTCGGGTAATGTCGATAGTGGATACGTTATTCCTTCCGAGGTTATCCCGTTGCGTCCTTCTTGCACGCTTCCATTCGCTATCGCTTCCAGCAAACCTTTTGGACTTGTGAAAAACTGTTCTTCTTTGATCCAGGGATAGGAATTATGCCTGAGAGCCACTGCTGCGTCTACGCATCCCATTACGGGCTTTCCTTCTACGCGGAATTCTATCTGTTTTTCTGCCATTCGGTTTTCAGAAAATCCCATGGGGACCTTCTGCGCTGCCTTCTCTTTGGTTACTGTCGCGG
>JAKAVL010000045.1 GCA_021817305.1 Microcaldota archaeon
ATCTTGCTCCTTGGAGTTGAGCACATATGTGTTGACGTCGAATTTCTGCATCTTCGTGCCGTATATGGTCTCAGTGGCGTCTATCCTGCTTGCCCTGCCCTGCGTATCGAAGAACCCGACGCTCTTTGTCAGGCCCGATCCGTTGTACACGAAATTGAGGTTGACCTTGGAATCCTCCTCTAGGATGCCCTTCGAAAGATTGAGCAGCTGCGACTGCTCGTTACAGTCGTTCAGCATGGTGAACTCGAGCAAAGAACCACTTCGCAGAGAGAATTCCTGCAAAGGCGCGACAAGCGACCCCACCCCTGGCAGTGAGGCATAAAGCTCGAAAATGTCGAGCGATGCCCCCTTCCCTACGTCTACAAGAACCTGGAACATGAGGTGCCCGTCGTTGATGACAAGGACCGAGAGCTTGGATGCCGAATCCTTCCCCGCCTTCACCACCATTGCGTTGCCCGCATTCGCATTCACGAACGCCGCGAGCTTGTTGTCGCCGTTCCTGAATATCTTGCCCTCAAGCTCCTCCGGCGCAAGCTCCTCCATGCGCCTTATGCTGACGGCCTTGGAGCCGTTCCTGATGAAGGAATTCGATATGACGACATCGAACTTCACGTTGGTCCTTTCTTCTACATATCTGGCGTATGCCTCGACCTCCTTGCCCCTCTCCGTCTTCCTCGATTCGCCCAGTTCCTCTTCGGAAGGGAGCTTCACGTCTATGAAATAGCGCTTGTACAGCTCGTTCATCTCGTACGGAAGGCTCTCGTACTGCTGAAGTGCATCCTTCCTGAATTCGCCGTATGTGTGCAAAAAACCACTCTCAGAATCAGCCGACGCTGCCTGTCGTATCGAGCTTTATCAGCCTTTTAAGCTCAAGCGAGTACTCCATCGGGAGCACCTTGGTGAGGTCGTCTATGAAGCCCAGGACAATCATGGCGACCGCGTCCTCCTCGCTTATTCCTCTTGACATGAGGTAAAATATCATCTCGTCGCTTATCTTGCCCACCTTCGCCTCGTGGCTTATTATGGCATCGCTCCTGTTTATCTGGTTGTACGGGTACGTGTTCGTCTTGGCAAAGCCGTCGAGGAGCAAGGCATCGCACGATACGTGCGCCTTTGCGTCAGAGGCGTTCTTTGCAACGTGCAGCAGGCCCCTGAACGTACTCACGCCAGTGCCCTTGGACACGCTCTTAGAGATTATCTTAGAGGTGGTGTTCGGCGCCAGGTGGTATATCTTCCCTCCAGAATCCTGCGTCTGGCCCTCGCCTGCGACGGCAATGGAAAGGACCTCGCCGCTCGCCCCCTTGCCCATGAGGTATATCGAGGGGTACTTCATGTTCACCATGCTGCCCAAGTTCGCATCGATCCACTCGACACGCGCATTCTCATGCGCGTGGGCGCGCTGCGTTACAAGGTTGTAGATGTTCTTCGACCAGTTCTGTATCGTGACATAGCGGATGTGCGCGCCCTTCATCGCGACAAGCTCTACTATCGCCGAGTGCAGAGAGTTGGCGCTGTAGACAGGGGATGTACACCCCTCAATGTAGACGACGTCGGCGCCCTCATCAGCGATGATAAGCGTGCGCTCGAACTGGCCTGACTTGTCCGCGTTTATCCTGAAGTACGCATTGAGCGGCATGGTGCACTTCACGCCCTTCGGCACATAAATGAACGAGCCGCCGCTCCACGTGGCTGTGTTAAGCGCTGCGAACTTGTTGTCCGTAGGGGGTATCACCGTTCCGAAATACTTCTTCATCAGGTCAGGGTACTTCTTCACTGCATTATCGGTATCCGTGAATATTATGCCCTGGCGCTCAAGCTCCTTGTTGACATGCGAGTAAACTACGGAGGAGTCGAACTGAGACTCGGCCCCGGCGAAGAACCTGCGCTCCGCCTCCGGAACTCCGAGCTTGTCGAATGTGTTCTTTATGTCCTGGGGCACGTCCTCCCAGTTCGTCGCCTTGACGTGCTTGGGGTTCCTGTAATACCATATGTCGTCGAAGTTTATGCTGCTCAGGTCCGCTCCCCACTTCGGCATCGGCTTGCTCATGAATATCCTGTAGGCGGTGAGCCTTTTCTGCAGCATCCACTCGGGCTCATCCTTTATCCTTGATATCCTGCGAACGATGTCCTCTGAAAGGCCCTTCTCGAATTCGTCGTACTCCACATTGACGTTGAAGCCGTAGCGTTCCTTGTACTCTGTCGATTGTAGGACTTCTTCTCCCTTTGTCATAAAGACACCTCAGCCCGTAGCAGACGCCGGCGCAGCCTTGGAAAAGCTGCAACCAAAATCATTGAGCTTGTTGCATACCCTGCATATGCAAACCCCTACCATGTCCCTGTTTCCCTCGATTATGTTCTTCGCGCAAACGTCTATGGTGCTCCGGTCTATCCTCCTCTCGACGGCCCTGACCTTCTCCGAAAGCCTGCCGTTGAGATACTTGCTTATGGCTGCCTGCGTCATTCCGAGCTCCCTTGCTATCTCCTCCTCGCGCTTGTTGTACCTTGTCTTGAGCGCCTTTATCAGCGCGTATCTGACCGCGGGCACTATCTCCCTGTTCGCCTTTTCGTATCCGCTGGCCACATCAAGCACCATTATAACTCAGTTATATATTCCGGGGCAATGCTTATATAAGTATCATGAATCTCCGAGCAGGGGCCGTTTCATCAAGCGGAGCACCAATAAGCTTATAAATGGGTAATCAAGGAAAAGCAAACAATCATAAATCAGGCAGAATATACCTGTCGTTGGTTGAAAGCGATGACAAGGGCGGTGGTGATAAAGGTATCGGGCAGCGAGATAACCCCCGCAAATCCCGAATTCGTAAAGAGGCTCTCAGCTTCGCTCAAGTCCCTCTACCGCGATGGGAAGTACGACATAGCCCTCGTGCCGGGCGGCGGCCACCTCGCAAGGGACTACATACGCTCGGCGCGCGACTTCGGCGCGGGAGAGGCGCAGTCAGACCTTATCGGGGTAGAGGCGACGAGGCTTAACGCAACATTCCTCATAGCGTGCCTGCGCGACCTGGCCTATCCAACTGCCATAGAAGATCCGAGAGAGGCATCGCACCTTGTGCTGCAGGATCATGTTATAGGGGTTATCTGCGGAAGGGGCACGGGGCACAGCACCGACAACGTTGCCGCGCAGTTTGCAGGAGTGATGGGGGTAAAGCAGATGGTCAAAATCACTTCCGTCGGAGGCATATACTCAAAGGATCCCCGCACAAACCCCGATGCCAAGATGCTCAAGGCCATAAGCTATGACGACCTGAAAGGCCTGATATCCCATGATTCCAGGAAGGCAGGGTCCAACATGATAGTCGACATGTTGTGCGCAAAATCCATACAGAACAACCACATCGAGATGTTCGTGATATCCCCGAACGACGTAGGAAAGATCGGCGCCGTGCTTGAGCACCGGTCAGACCTCGGCACAGTGGTAAATGCCGCGGGGGAGCGGGACATTCGGAAGCAGGGAGAGCTGTGGCCCACCGGCTCCTAACCTGCGCCAGCGCCTATCCCTCAAAAAGGCTAAATACTTTGGATGCCAATCCCTAGCGTTGCCATGATAAACTCAATAGAGCTCGAGAACTGGAAGGCGCACGGCCGCACAGCGATACACTTCTCAAAAGGCACAAACATACTAGTTGGGCAGATGGGCGCGGGCAAGACCTCCATACTCGACGCCGTCTCCTTCGCGCTGTTCGGCACCTTTCCTGCGATAAAGAACAGGCGCGTAAAGGTCGAGGACATGATACGCAGCAAGCCCAGGCAGGAGCAGTCAGCGCGCCTAAAGCTCGAGTTCGATGCCGACGGAAGCACGTATTCTGTTGAGCGGACGATCTCCAGCGGGGAGCCGGCCAAGGCGACGCTGAAGAAGGATGGCGCGTACGTGCAATCGCAGCCGCAGAGGGTAACGGAGGAGATAGAGAGGGCCCTCAAGATGGACTACGACCTTTTCGCAAGGGCGGTTTACTCTGAGCAGAACCGGCTGGACTACTTTCTGGAGCTCAGCTCTTCGGAGAGGAAAAAACAGGTCGACAACCTTCTCGGGCTTGACCGATTCGCCGCAGCGCAGGAAAACTCCGCGAGCCTTGTCAACCGGATAAAGGCCATGGTCGAAGATGCGGAGAAGACGGCAAAGAACTTCGATGTTGACAAGCTGAATGAGCAAAGGGCGCAGCTCGCAGGAGAGCTCTCCAAGCTCGCGGACGAGGCGAGGTCCTCGGAAGAGAGTCTGCGGGAACTGTCGCTTGCAGAAGAAACCTCAGCAAAGGAGCTCGCAAAGCTCAAGGCGCTCCTCGAAAGGAAGACAAGGCTGGAGAAGGAGGCAGGCGAGACCAGGAGCAGGATAGCCGTCCTTGAGAAAGAGCTCTCAGGAATAGACAAGTCCGGGCTGCCGGACCCGGCGGAGCTGGCCAAACAGGCATCCGAAGCCGAGGCTCGCATCTCGCTTCTCAGAAAGAGCGCCTCGGACCTATCGGAATCCATGCAGTCGGCGCAGGCAAGGCTCGGAAGGCTCAACGCGGAGCAGGCAGACGCCGAAAGGAGGAAGAAGGAGAAGGCAAAGATTGTCAGCAGCACAAACGGCATCTCAGAGGCGCAGCTCAGCGCCTCGCTGGAGTCAGAGAGGAAGGGGCTTGATGCCATAACTCAGGAGCATGCCAAGATCCAGGCCGAGAAGGGCGATGCGGAGAAGTCCCTCAAGGAATTGAGGACGCACATTGCAAAATGCCCGGTCTGCGACAGCACGCTCACCAAGGAGAAGAGAGAATCGCTAATGGCTTCAAGGGAGCAGCTGATAAGCCGCGCAGAGTCTTCCATAAGCGCCCTCGCGAGGTCTAGGGCAGAGAAGAGCTACGGCATAGCCAAGCTCGAGAAGGATCTCAATGGCTTATCGCTAGCCCTATCGAGAATAAAGGACCTCGGCGATCCAGACGCGCAGATCGCAAGAATCGCTTCAGAAATCGGCAATGTGTCGGGCCTGCTGGCCAATGCGAAGGCGCAGTACTCAAGGGCCAACGAGAGCCTCTCTACCGAGACGGAGATGCTCTCAAGGCTGCGCCTGTCAAAGGAGAGGTCCGAGCGCGCACACAAGCACCTGTCAGATATAGAAAAATACTCCGCCGCACTAAAGGAAAAGGAGAAAGAGCTCGGCGGAATCGGCGTCAGCGGAAATGCCGTAGAGGAACTGCAGAAACGGCACACAAGGCTTTCTGCGGATAAGGCGGAGAGGAGCGCAGTCCTCGCCGCATCCAGGAAGGCGCACTCTGAAAAGAAGGCGCAGCTTCATGACAAGGACGAGGAGCTGCATAGGGTCAAGGCAATATTCGATGAGCTCAAGGTCAAGAAATTGTCCATAGATGACCTATCGAGGTTCAGGAACTCGCTTGCAGAGACGCAGTCGGTGCTGAGGAAACGGCTCGTCAGCTCCATAAACTCGATAATGCAGGGCATATGGCCGGAGCTCTACCCATACGGAGACTACACCGGCATAATGCTTACCGCAAGCGACAGCGACTATGAGCTGCAGCTCAGGTCTGTGCGCAATTCAGAGCAGGCCTGGGAGAGCGTTAACTCTGTCGCAAGCGGGGGCGAGCGGAGCATAGCGTGCATGGCAATGCGAATAGCATTCAGCCTTGTCCTAGTGCCGAACCTACGCTGGCTCATACTCGACGAGCCAACGCACAACATAGACCGGGAGGGCCTCTCGAAGTTCGTGCGCCTGCTCAACGAAAGCCTTCCAAACATAGTCGAGCAGATATTCGTCATAACCCACGATGAGCAGCTGAAGAGCGTGTCCAATGGCCGCATATACCTGCTCTCAAGGAACAAGGCGGAGTACGGCGGAGCCGCGGTGCAGGAGCTGTGATGCGTCCAATGTCCTAGGTAGCATGTTGGAAAATATCCAATAAGATATATAAATATACCTGCTAAAACTGTATGTTATCCATGATTTCATGGTTAAAGTATTTAAACATGTTTCGACATATTACTCCTGCTTCTTGGAAATTATCCAAGAAAAGACGGGGGTGGGGATGCCCTTAAAAGCATCCTTTGGGTGCAGGTCTGGTCCGCTAATTAGCGGGCCGCACATCGTGAAGCAATGGAGGGAAATAAAGTACCTAAGCCGAGGATGCGCAGCGCAGCAGACACTTTGACTTTTTTGTTGCCGAATGGCAATCCTGATGCGCAGCGCTCCGCAAGGAAGATGCTTGACATAAAGGGCGTCCGAGAAGTGGTGCTGACGAGCGGAAAGTACGCGTTTGTCGTGAAGTCAGCTGTGCACGACGGCGAAAGCGTGCGCCAGCAGCTCTCAAGGATGTTTGGCCCGGCCATAATGGTGGAGTGCCACTACAGCTTCAGGAAGTGACCTGCAGATGCACTGTGGCGATGGCTCGCGGAGAAGACCTATCTCTTCGCCGAGCCGTTGAGCATCCCAGAATATTTTGCTATCCTTCTTGAGTGCTTCCTTATGCCCATCTTCCTCTCGGCTATGGCTATGTCCAGCAGGGCTATCTCGCGTTTGCCGAACAGCCGTCCGAGTATGCTCTTGCCTGCAACATATCTCCTCGAAGAAAGGGACCTCAGCGACATGGCCTTGCTGTTCGATAGCTTCTCATGCCTCGCTATCCTTGCCTTTATGGCGCCGGTTATAGAATCCAGGTTCCTCGCAACCGCGCCTACATCCTTTGCCTTCTTGCTGACGCCTATCATCAGCAGCCCGGCGAGCTCGCTGCCGTACATCTGCTTGTAAACGCCGCCCAGCCTTTCAAGCGCCGACATGTAGCTTCGCGCCTCGACAAGGCTCATGTACTTCATGTGCTCGAGTATGTTGGGCACGCAGTAAGCCTCGTACTCAGTAGTGTCGAACATCCTGCCCATCCTGCCCGCATGCAATTCTATCGCCTCTACAGTGCCGTTGCTCTTCTGGTGCTCCTGGAGGCCCCTGCGCCATCCGTCGCGCACCACCTTCCTCAATGTGCCTGTTGCAAAATCCTCCTGTGCGGCGTTTTCCGGGTCCGAAGCCCTTTCCTTCCTGTCAAGATTTATTGCGACTGCCAAGCAAACACCTAAAGAGAAATGAAGCCCATATCGGACTTGCTATCGAGCTTGAAAAAGCCCACGCGCTCGAACTGCGCTATCTCGCCTACGGACATGCTCTCGGCATGGCTCTCGACGTAGCCTTCCTTGACCACCAGGCTCTCATTGTTGAACTCCTCCCCAACAAGAAGACTGCTGACATTGTACGTCTTGCACGGTATGTAGTTGCCCTCGTTTACCCACTGCACCCTTGCGATGTCGTTCCCGCCTTCTGGGACGTACTCCGCGCTGATCATGTTGCCATCCAACGCCTTTACCCTAATGCTAAATGCATCCTTGAAACGGATCTGATCGCCCTTTGTTAGCTTATTTGCATCATATGAATTTATAAAGAATTCGCTGCTCAGCCTGTATCTCCTATGGCCCATGTCGCTGCTTGGATGCAGCCTGAGCTTCACGTCTCGCGCGCCTTCCGGAATGTCGCGCACCACGACCCTCATAGGCTTCTCGACGAAGAACAGGCGCTTCGCTTCCCTGTCTATCAGTTTCCTGTTCTCTGCGAGAAGCATGTCTATGCCCACCCTGCTCTCGCTCTTGCTCATGCCGAACCTCGTCACGAAGCTTTTTATCGCAGCGGGCAGCACCCCCCTCCGGCGCAATCCTGCAATGGTGACGAGCCTCGGGTCGTCGTATCCCCAAAGCAGTCCCCTGCCTATGAGCTCGTTTATCTTCCTCTTCGAGGTCAGATTGTCCTTTATCTCGAGCCTGGCTATGCTGTGTATCCTGGGCTTCCTGAGCTTCAGCAGAGTCAGAATGTGCAGGTAAGGCTCGTCGACGAGCTCGAACTCCTTGCTTCTTATGACGTCGGTAACACCCATCATCGAGTCTATTATCGGCGTGTTGAACATGTATGTCGGCCATACCCTGTATGCCGATCCCTGCCTGTAGTGCTCCATGGCCTTTATCCTGAAGAGTGTCGGATCGCGCATGCTTGTGTTGTCGTCCTTGAGATTAGCGCCGAGCCTGAGCACCATGCCCTCGCTGCCCTTCGCGCCGTCGAGCATGTCCCTCCACATCTCCATGTTTTTCGGGGGCTTCTGCCTCTTGTGCCTGCACCCTACGCCGCGCATCCTCTGCTCCTTCATCTCCTCCGGGGCGCACTGGCAGACATAGGCCTTGCCCATTTCTATGAGCTTCTCCGCGTACCTGTACAGCTGCGCAACATTGTCGCTGGCGAAGTACTCGGTGTCGTACCTTATGCCCAGCCATTTGAAGTCCTTGCGTATCGCGTCGACGAATTCCTGCCTCTCCTTCTCGGGGTTAGTGTCGTCGAAATAAAGCGCCATGCTTCCCTTGTACATGTCCGCAGCCTCGCGCTCCGTCCACGCGGCCTTCGCGTGCCCTATCTGCATGTAGCCGTTGGGCTCCGGAGGGAAGCGCGTCATGAAGTTCCCGGCAACTGCGCCCTTCAGCTCGAGATTATGCTGCGCGCTCTTCTCTGCCCTCTTCCTGTCCTCGGATTTGAATTCTTCAGCATGTTCCGCCGACGCTTTCTTCAGTTGTGCTGCGCTCATCGAGTTGACCTCCTTGACTATGCCGGACACCTGCGCAGAGAGCTTCTTCATGTCGGATTTCAGCTCCGGGAACCTCGACAGCACCTTCCCTATCACCGCAGGCACCTGCGCCTTGCCATAGCCGAGGGCGTTCTTCAGCGCCGTCTTCCTTACAAACCCTTCAACGTCTTCGCCCGCCATCTCAGCCACGCGTAACGTTTATCTGATATATGGTGCCATTGCCTTCCACGAGCCCAAACACCTTCAGCCTTATCGTGTTGCCCGTATAGCTTAGATTGAGCGGCACTTGGTAATCCCTCATAGACTGGCTTAGCTGGAGAGGGTAGTGCTGCCCGGAAATGGTGAAATTGACGGCCTGCGGAAGCTGTGCAGTGGCAGTGCCCTGAAACTCAAGGCACGAGAGCTCGGTCGTGCTGATCACTGAGCTTGAGTAGTTGTAGAAGCTGACTGCGGGCATGCTGCCCATCTGCACCTGCACAGCGCTGCCTGATGCAAACGAATCGGCCACAGAACCGTTCGACTCGAGAGACGTGCTTATGTTGCTGACCCTGCCGAGCGCCGCAGTGGAGTTGTCGCATGTTCCCTTGACGGAGACCTCCTGCGTGAAGTTAAGTATTGTCGCATTGGCGAATCCATAGGCATAGTTCGTCCGGGGCACTGTCGTTGTGGTGCTCGAGGATCCTCCTGCCTGCGTGCCGTTGTTGAGCCCCACGTACCCTGCATACGAGGATATGAAGAACAAGCCTATTACGATGGCGATTATCGCCTCAATGAGCCTTTTCCTATCCATCCAATCACAAGCCTTTTAGTAATATGCGGTCAATATTATGCAACCAATACGATGATATAGTATAAAAGCATTTAGATACGGCTTCTTGTGCTTTCTATGCGATTCTGCTAACAAGTGATTTTATGGCCCTGAAGGAAGGAGATTTTGTCAAGATAGACTACAGCATATGGCGCAATTCCGACAACACTCTTGTGAGGACTACGAACAAGGAGGCGGCCGAGAAGAGCGGCGTGCATGACCATGAGGCAAGGTACGGCCCGCAGCTTGTGGTCGTGGGCAAGGACAACACGATAAAAGGCATCTCGGACACGCTCAAGGGCATGGACACAGGTCAGTCAAAGAAGTTCGAGCTCTCCCCGGAGCAGGCGTACGGTGAGCGCAACAAGGATCTTGTCCGAGTCATGCCCCTGTCTGATTTCAGGAAGCGCGACATGGATCCCCTGCCTGGCATGCAGATAGACCTTGACGGCGCAATAGCCACGGTTGTCAGCGTTAACTCCGGAAGGGTGATGGTCGACGCGAACCACCCTCTCGCAGGAGAAAAGATAACCTGCGAGGTCAAGGTCGTGGACAGGATAGATGACCAGAAGGACAAGGTGAAGGCGGCGTTCGAGCGCTTCGGCCTTGCCCCCTCGTCACTTGAACTAAATGCGGGCAGCGCGAAGGTCGCGTTTGACTCGAAGGTGAAGAAGGATTCCGATTTCCTCATAAACAAGGCGAATGCGGTGGGTTTCGCGTTCGCGTACATCGATTCCCTGAAGAGCATTAAGGTCGAGGAGGAGTACTCGAAGGAAGCGGAGAAGGCTGCGGAGGACGCCGGCGCCGCTTGAAGCAGAGCATCAAGCCGGAGCTTCCACAAACATGGCCTTCGGATGTCTGTCTTCTGAGAGCACCATAGTCAAGTATTTATATCTGGACAGACGGAAGAAATAATGTGGTATCCTGAATTAATGTCCTCTCGGTAATCCTTTTTCGTCATCTCACCTTTTATTCATTATGGGTTCCATCATTTCCCTTGACATCTTGTTCAGATATGCGATATTTGGCGTTGTGTCCAGAC
>JAKAVL010000029.1 GCA_021817305.1 Microcaldota archaeon
TGGGTGTCCTGGCACACCCTGCGGTATATCATTGGAATGAACACAGATGGTGTAATGATGCCAATGGTTGAAACAAACCTTGAAACCGTGAGGAACCCCACGACCTTCAGTCGTGGGAGGATGTCAGTCAAGAAACGCAAGAAAGACGGAGCGCAGCCTTAAGAAATATTATCCCGTGATTTCTTCCGTTGACATGGCGTTCAGCAACGATGCAAACTCAAGATCAAGGTTGTTTGAATCGCTTATAGTGAACCAGTTGGGTGCTGAATTTTTCTGGAGGGATCCGAGGCAGCATGAAGTGGGCATGGTGTTGCCGCAAAAGGAGCCCGTGCCGATAGAGGTAAAGTACGGGGATGTCGGATTCGACGGCCTTGAGGCTTTTGCTGCAAAATTCAAGACAAAGAAGGGATATATAGTGTCGTACAACAAGGAAGAGACAAAGAAGGGCGTCAGGGTTATATCTGCGCATAAGGCGCTTGCCGGCAGGAGATTTGCCTAAAACAATTAGGATTAGCGCGCTCATTTCTTGGGCTTGACCTTCTGCATGTCCTCCTTCTTTATTGCAAGGCGCACTGAGCCTGTGCCCAGCGGTATCTGCTTGCCTACGAGTATGTTCTCGGTAACACCGCGCATGTTGTCTATCTCGCTGAACGCAGCTGCGTTGACCAGGTGCTTTACTGTCTCCTCATATGCGGCCTTCGCGAACACCGACTGCTTTTGGCCGGATAGGCCGTGCCTTCCCACGCCTTTTATGGTTCCGGAGTAGGTCATCGCGTCTGCTATTAGCATCAGGTGCCTCTTGTCGACATTGATCTTCTGCTCGCGCAGAGTGGTGTCGAGCTCCTTTACTAGCGTGTTGCGCGCAGCCTCTATGCCGAACTGCCTGTGCATTGCGAAAACGTCGTTGGTGTAGATCCTTGATTTGTCCACCCCCTCTATCTCCATTATGCCGCCTATGTTGCTGCCAGCCGCTATTATGTAGAACTCGTCGGTTTTTGCATCCTTCTGGAGCACTGCCTTTCCTGCGCCCTCGACTCCCTGCACTACGTCCTTCATGAGCTTGACGCTTATGCTGCGAACCTCTGTGAGCTTCTTGGTCTTTAGCTTTACGAGTATGTTTCCGTCCTTGTCGACCTTCGTGCGGGCCTCGAGCTTCTTGGCGACCTTCTGCGCCAGCTGACCCGGAGTCAGCTCATTGGCCTTGAGGACCTGCGTGTCCAGGACGAGCTTTATTATGCCCTTAGAGAAGTTCTCCAGGACCCTGCGCACCACAGAGCCCATGCGCACCTCGCTGACGCGCTTGAGCGCCTGCTCAGCCTTCCCGACGTTGCGCTTGTATTCTCCCGTAAGGTACACGAATGTTATGGGGGTTTCCGGCTTCTTGCGCGCGTCGACCAGCTCGACTATGCGCGGAAGCCCTGACGTAGCTATCGTTGACTCTATGCCTGCGAAGTGGAATGCCCTGAGGATCATCTGGGTGCCGGGCTCTCCGAGCGACTGCGCCGCAAGCATTCCTACAGGCTCTCCGTATTCAACGATGTTGCTGTTTTTCTGCGCCATTAAATCACTTTACTTCCTTCGCGAACCTTGACCTCATGGGGTTCATAGCGTCTCCGCCGTAGATTGTCTGGATTATGTTGTTGTTGACGTCTCTTACGCTGAGGTCCTTGCGCACGTAGTAGTCCTGCAGCGCATTCGACAGCCTTCTGTACAGGTAGCCTGACCTTCCGGTGAGCAGCGCCTTGTATACCTCAGAACCGCGTGAACCTACTGCGTGCATGAACAATTCCACCGGGTGCATGCCCGAGTAGAATGAAGTCGTTACGAAGCCTCTTGACACAGGGGCGATGTCGTTAGGGGGTATGTGAGGCAGTACCCTGTTGGTGTAGTAGCCGCGCTTTATGCGCCCTCCGGAAAGCGTGGCCTGCTGCCCCAGGAACATGCTCATCTGCTCCAGGTTGAGCACGTTTCCTCTAGATCCAGACCTTGCCATCTCTACAGCGCTGTTGTTGCTGCTCTCGTGCTTGACCAGCGTCTCTCCGGCGTTGTTTCTCGCTATGTTGAGCTCCGCTATTATCATGCGCTCGAGGGATTCGCGCAGTGTGTAGCCTATGAACGGCTCCAGCTTCTTGCTCTTGTACTGCTCTATGAACTCGGTGACCTTGGCGAACGTCTCGTGTATTATCTTGACGCGCTTCTGCTCCAGCTCGTTGTCTATGGCGTACTCCTTGACGCCCACAGTCACTCCCGAGAGCGTGGCGTATGCGTCCGCGAGCTTCGAGGATGAGAATATGAATTCGCGCAGCCTGTCGAAGCCGTAGTCGGTGACTATGCGCTCGAAGAGGAGGTTGCCCTTTCCGTATGCCTCCTTTGTTATGACTCCCTCCATAAGCCTGCCGTTCTTTATTTTTATAGGGCCGTACGATGTCTTGATCTCAAAGTTTATGTCCTTCGGGAGCAACATGGAGAAAATGTCCTTTCCGGAATACGTGCCGTTCTTGCTGTGCTCGGGCATCTCGTATATGCCTGCAATGCCGAGCAGGTAAGAGGCCTCGTCCTTGGTGAGGTGCATGCCGTCCTTTGTGAGCGCATACATTCCCATTATGCCGTCCTCGCTGTTTGCTATTATCGCGCCTCCGTCCCTTGGCGAGAATATCTGGAACTGCACGTCCATGAGCAGCCTTGCCTCTGCCTGGGCCTCGAGGGTCTGCGGCACGTGAAGGTTCATCTCGTCCCCGTCGAAGTCTGCGTTGTACGGGCTGGTCGTGCAGTAGTTTATCCTGAAGGTCCTGCCCGGGAGCACCTTGACCTTGTGGGCCATTATGGATATCCTGTGCAGCGTCGGCTGCCTGTTGAAGAGGACTATGTCGCCGTCCATCAGCTGCCTTTCGATTATGTAGCCCGGCGCCACCTCCTTTATGAGCTCCTCGCGGTTCCCGTCGATTACCCTCTTCCTCTTGCCGTCGTGGGAGATTATGTTTATTATTGTAGGGTACGTTGCGCTCGTGAGGAACTCCTTGGCCTTTTCTATGTTCCATTGCGTAACGTAGAACGGCACCGTGAGCTTCTCCGCTATGGCGAGAGGCACGCCCACCTCGTTTATGTCTACGTAAGGGTCGACGCTTATGACCGTTCTTGCTGAATAGTTGACGCGCTTTCCGCTCAGGTTGTAGCGGAATCTTCCCTCCTTGCCCTTGAGCCTCTGCGCGAGGGTCTTCAGGGCCCTCCCGGACCTGTGCCTCGCCGGAGGGATTCCGGATGTCTCGTTGTTGAAGTATGCAGTGACGTGGTACTGCAGAAGCTCCCAGAGGTCGTCTATTATTATCTGGGGTGCGCCGGCGTTGATGTTCTGCTCCAGGCGCTGATTTATGCGCATTATGTCGACCAGCTTGTGCGTCAGGTCGTCCTCGCTGCGCTCTCCGGATTCAAGAGTTATTGAAGGGCGCACGTTGACAGGGGGCACGAGAAGCGAGCTCAGCACCAGCCATGACGGGTCGCTGATCGATGGATCTATGCCGAGGAGAGCGAGGTCGTCCCGGCTCACCTTCGCGACCATGTCGCGTATCTCGTCGGGCTTCAGGCGCCGGTCTCCTATGTTGAAGTATGTGGGCTGCGAGAACTTTAGCTTCGGCTGCACGGCCTTGCAGTACGGGCACCTCTTTCCGGATTTCACCTGCGCGCGCTTGCTCTTGCGCTGCGCGTGCTCTTCATCGGCATCTGCCACGGCCTCCGGGTTCTCCGACTCGGTGAGCGCCTGAACCTGCTTAGGGTCCAGCAGTATCCTGTGGCACTCGAAGCATGTCGCCTTTAGTATGGCGTAGAGCACCTTGGAGAATTCAGAATGAATTACTGGTCGCACGAGCTCTATGTGACCGAAGTGCCCAGGGCAGGTCTTGGCGCGCGCGCCGCAGGTCTTGCACACCAGGCCGGGGTCTATGACTCCGAGGCGCTGGTCCAGCAGGCCGCCGTCTATCGGGTAGCCGTCCTCGTTGTAAGTGTCTGGAACGGTGAGCTTCGCCACGCTGAGCTTCTTTATGTCATCAGGGGAGAGAATCCCGAACCTTATGTAGTTTATTGCTTCTGCCTGCATAGCATCAATCCCTCATCTTCACCGTGGGCATTATGTGCATGGAGCGTATCTCGTCGAGGAGCACCTTGAAGGCGTAGCTTATCTCGACCTCGGCGAGCGCAGAGTTGCCGCACAGCGGGCATGTTTGCACGCGCTTTATGTGGTCGTAGTACCCCATGCTGCCGCACTGCCTGCATATCAGCACGGTGGTCTTGTCGCTCTGGTCGAGCATGCGCTCCTTGAGTAAGAGCGACGCGCCGTAGCCGACGAGCGCATCGCGTTCCATTTCCCCGAAACGCAGAGCCCCGAGCCTTGCTTTTCCCTCGGTAGGCTGGTGCGTGAGTATCTGCACCTTGCCCCTGCTCCTGACCTGCATCTTGTTGCTGACCATGTGGTAAAGCCTGTAATAGTATGTGACCCCTGTGAATATCTTGCCCTTGAAAGGCCTTCCTGTCATTCCATCGTAAAGCGTCTCGTCCCCGTGCTCGTCGAAGCCGGCCTGCTTCAGCACGTCTCCGTACTGCCTGAGCCTGTCCTTTCCGGATTCGGTGAATGCTGTGCCGTCGAGAGTAGAGCCGGATATCGCGCTTGCCTTTCCGGCTATCTCCTCGAGCAAGTGCCCGAAGGTAAGCCTTGAAGGTATGCTGAGAGGATTGAGCAGTATGTCAGGCACTATGCCGGACTCGGTGAATGGCATGTCCTCCGGATTCGCTATCAGCGCAACGACGCCCTTCTGGCCGTGCCTGCTTGCGAACTTGTCACCCTTCTCAGGTATCCTGAGGCTGCGTATGCGGACCTTGACTGTCCTCGTGGCCCCAGGAGTCTCGGTGAAGAGTATGCTGTCGACGACGCCGTTTTCCCCTGGCTTAAGGACCACTGAATCGTCTCGCGTGCGCTCCTCGAGCCCTGATGCACCTATGTTCTCCTCGAGGAACCTCGGAGGCGCGACCTTTCCGATGAGCACGTCGCCTTCCTCGACAGGCATCTCGGGCTCTATGATGCCGTCCTCGCTGAGCTTGGAGTACGCATGCTCGCCCATGTAGCCCTCTGATGTTGCAGGGGGCACCTTGAACCTGTCGCGCTGCCCTCCTGGATACCTGCGCTCCTCGTCGGCATACGACTTGTAGAACATGCTGCGGCCGACTCCGCGGTCCACTGCCGCGCGGTTTATCACCAGTGCGTCTGACATGTTGTAACCATAATATGTGGATAGAGCTACCACAAGGTTCTGCCCTGATGCATGACGCCTGACGTCAAGCGCTTCGTAGGGCACTGTTGTCACCAGAGGCACCTGGGGGTAGAAAAGCACGTAGGTTCTCGAATCGAAGCGCTGGTTGAAGTTAGTTGCGTAGAGCCCCTCGCTCTGCTTCATGTAGTTGACGCTCATCGCCTGACGCGCGATCGCGTTGTGTTCGGCATACGGCGCCAGGTTAGCGGATAGCCCGAATATCGAGGTGAGATCGAACTCGAGGTGGGTGGTCGCCGGGGTTATAGTGGAGCTTTCTATTGCGACAAGCGCATTCTCCTCCTCCTCCGCGTCCAGATACTCGACTACTCCGTTCCTCACGAGATAGCTGAAGTTTATGTCCTTCTTCTCCATCCTCTCGAGCAGCTCCGGGGTCAGCCTTGACTTGCCGTTTTCTACGATTATGTAGGGCTTGCGTATCCTTCCCCTGTCTGTGTTTATGTTAACGCTGTTTAGCTTGTCTATGTACGCGATGTTTATCTCACCGGATATCTGGCCCTTCCGCCTGGCACTGCGCACCTCTGCCACGAACTTCTCGGGGTCTGTGATGTAGCCTATGGCCTTGCCGTTCAGATAAACGAAATTCTTTTTTGACTCCAATATATCACTCGTATTTATACAGGTTTAATGTCAGCAAGCTTGCGTATCTCCTCCTCCGCTGACTTCTCCTCTGCCCCGACGGTGACTTTCGCCATGAGTGCGAGGTACTTCGTAAGCCCTACCTCCTGGCCCTCTGGGCTCTCCGCAGGGCATATCTTGCCCCACTGCGTGCCGTGAACGTCGCGGGCGCGGAAGTGCGGGTGCTTCTTCGCAAGCGGGCTCTTCACACGGCGCAGGTGTGCGTACGTGCTTATCAGGTTGGTCCTATCGAGCACCTGCGATACCCCGGTCTGCCCTGCCACCCAGGTTCCCGTGCCCATGGCGTAGGCTATCTTCTCCGTAAGGGTGTCCGGGCTTATTATCGACTGCATGCTGAGCCTGCGCCCTCTGGCGCTCATGCGCTCTATCTGGTACTTGACCTCCTTGAGGAAGAAACGGAATGCGTATGCGAAGAGCTCCTCCATGAGCTCGCCTGAGAACCTTGTGCGCTTGTTTGCATAATGGTCCTTGTCGTCTTGGCGCACTATCCGGTTTGCTACTGCGGTGGACTTCTTCGCCATCTCCAGAAGATATTTCGCCTTCTCGCTCCTGGACTCCTCGCCGCTGCCTATGTGCGGCAGCAGATAGCTGTCGAACTGCATCTCGGCGCGCTTCATCTGGTACTCCTTCGCCTGCCCCGGCGCAGCCAGCTTGCCTATCTCGAGGAATGCTTCCTGCGAGTCTAGCACATGCACCGACTTGCTCTCGGGATCGTGCTTGTTTATCGAACTGAGTTCTATGTTGAGAAGCATGTCGTTCTTGAACGGAAGCATGTCGCTTGCGTAGTTGGTTATGTCCTTGCCCGACATTCCGAGAGCGGTGAGCAGCAGGGTAAGCTCCAGGCTCCTGCTTACTGTAGGGAAATCAACTGAGAATATGCCGTTCTGGTTCCTTGTGACAACGCAGCGCGCCCGGAATCCGGGAGTGGATGAGAACACGCGGCTCTTGACCTCGATGCCCTTCTTCTCCTTTGTTGTTATTATCCTGTTTGACGCCACGTCATCGAGGCCTATGAGCACGCGCTCCACGCCCTTGATTATGAAATAACCGCCAGGATCGTCTGGGTCTTCTCCGCTCTCCGCGAGCTGCGTCCTGCTCACCGACTTCATGTTGCAGGAGTTGCTGCGCACCATTATAGGGAGATCCCCGACATAAACCTCGCCGTAGTTGGCCGTCTTCTCTATGCCCCTTATGACAGGCACCACCTCCATGTAGATCGGAGCCGCGTAGGTTATGTTGCGCAGGCGCGCCTCATTGGGCATTATGCTGCGGCGGGAGCTGTCCGCCTCTATTATCGAGGGGGTGCCTATGCGCACGTTGCCTATCTTGAGCGCGAACCCCTCGACGCTCGGCTCTATCAGGCTCTGCGAGCCCATGGCCTTCATTATGCCGTTGTCTAGGAACCGGTTGAAGCTGTCTATCTGGTGCTGCACAAGCGCATTAGGGGTCAGGTATGAGCTCAACAACAGGTTCTTGCCGTTCATGTGATCACCGATCCCAGTCTCGGGATCCTTGCCTCCTTACTCTTCTGTCACTAGCCTGTAAATGTCGTACGTGTTTCCGTAATCGTGCCTTTTTATCTTTATTATGTCTCCTGGCTTTGCGCCCAGCTTTGCCGCCTGCGGATCAGTGCTGAATATCTTCGGCAGGTTCTCGGGCCTTAGATGCATCTCTGATAGCACTTCCTTCGCATCCTTTGCCTGCATCAGGGCGTGCTGCGGAACTATATCGTTGTCGTCCTTGTCGCTCATTCATGCACCCTGTATAAAAAAGCAGGCGCTGACTCTAACTGTTAAGCCAAGCATATGGGTATATTATGCAAATAGGTTTATATACATTATGGAAAACTTTGAGTAGGAAGTTTCCAGTTATGGTATATATCACGGCTTTCCATTGGTAAGCGGTGGTGATGTGGTTGCCGCGGGGCTGAAGGTATGTGGAGAACGCCTTGGAGACATGCCTCGGCAAGCCGGGAGGGGCAGAGTTGCTCTTGGAAGAGCGCGGGCTAATCATCATGGACCTGAAGGATTCTGGATTGCCACGGATGGGGAACGGATGCGCGGCCGTGAGCTATGTAGGAATAGCTGCAGCCGGAGCGGCCGTAGGCACGAAGCTGCTTGCCGACACCGTGGAGCGCGCCATAATGCGCCATAGGATAAGGAAGACGGAGAACGAGATAACAGAGCTGGAGGAAAGGCTGCGCATTAATGGCAGGATGCGCATAAAGGATGAGCGGCACGACGGATAGTGCGCATCTAGCTCCATCATCTTCAGCGCCGCCGAAGGTGGCAGGCCGTATGGCCACGGCTGCAACAATATTATAGCTTTGCGGTTAAAGAGTAATCGATGCGATGCCGGATTTCGAGGTTACGCCTTACGATGTAGAAGGGAACGTGAACTATAGCGAGCTCGCGAAGAAGTTCGGGATAACGGAACTCGACGACGTGATGCGCGAGCGCATCTTCAGGGCAGCGGGGGATTCCCACTTCCTCATACGCCGCGGGATCTATTTTGCGCACCGGGAGATGGGCTGGCTCCTTGACAGGTACGAGAAAGGCGAGAAGTTCTACGTCTACACTGGCATAGCGCCTTCGGGCTCGATGCACATCGCGCACCTGCTTCCGTTCACAATCGCCAAGTGGCTGCAGGACAGGTTCGATGCCGAGGTATACATACAGATTCCTGACGAGGAGAAGTTCCTTGTGAAGAAGAACAAGACCCTTGAGGAAATACACGACCTTGCGATTGACGACGCAAGGAATATAGCGGCGCTTGGCTTCAACCCGAAGAAGACGAAGTTCTACTTCGACATAGGGAATGCGGGCTTCATGTACAAGCAGGCGGTGAGGGTCGCAAAGCACATCACGTTCTCTACCATAAAGGACGCCTTCGGATTCACAAATGAGACCAACATAGGCGCGATATTCTACACGAGCATGCAGGCCGTCGGCACGTTCATAAAGTCCGTCGAGGACGGAAAGAACGTCCCGTGCCTTATACCCATGGGGGTTGATCAGGACGTTCACTTCAGGATCGCGCGTGACGTTGTAGACAAGCTCGGGTACTACAAGCCGGCGACGATAGAGAACATATTCATGCCTGGCCTGAAGGGCCAGCAGAAGATGTCCGCAAGCGACCCCGACAACACCATTTACCTGAACGACGACGAAGAAACAGTTGAGCGCAAGGCGAACCGCGCCCTTACCGGGCAGCAGGCAACTGCCGAGCTGCAGAAGAAGCACGGCGGGAACCCGGACAGGTGCGCCGTGTGCCAGTACTACAGGTTCTTCTTCGAGCCTGACGACAAGAAGCTCGAGAGGATATTCGAAGCCGAAAGAAAGGGTACCATGCTCGCGGGTGAGCACAAAAAGCACTTCGCCGATACCGTGAACAGGTTCCTGAAGGAGCACGGGAAGAAGAAGGAAGCGATAAAGGACATCGAGAAGTTCTTCCTGAGTACCTAACGGCATTCCGGGATAAGCCTTGCGTGGCAAAGGCAACAGCAAGGTCTAAAAGCTTTGGCATTCATTTAGCTTTGGTGAATGAATGTTATTCGTTGACGAAACGAAGCAGATAATAGACATAATGCTGCTGAAGGGCAAGGCGCAGCAGATGTCGGTAGGAGAAGCCCTTGGCTTTTGGTACAAAGCGTCGCTGATACCTGCTATACTCGCAGCAATAGTTGCTGGCATACTTATCTTGGTTGGCGCATCGGTGGTTTCAGGCTTGCTAGGCCCTTTGGGCAGCGTGCTTGGCGGCATAGGAGCGGCCGTGGTTATAGTGGGCATATTCGTGAGCGTGTGGATCATAACGCCGATAGCCATGATAATAGGCGCGGCGATCCTGCACTTCTTCGGCAAGACATTGCTGAGGCAGTTCAAGAACAGCTATTCGGCAACGCTTGCCGCTACCGTATATGCTGAGCTTATCGGCATATTCCTTCTGTTCATTACCGAGATCCCTGTCATTGGCTGGATAATCAGCATAATAGTGGGAATATGGTCGTTCGTGGCGCTGCTGGTATGGCTTGCAAGGTTCCAGAACACCTCATGGGTTATGGCGCTTGTCACCATAATAGTCGAGGTGATAGTCATAGTAGTAATACTATTCGTGGTGCTCGGCGCGGTGTTCTTCTCTGCCATAGGGCACCTGCTCTGATCCGTTTGTTTTTCCTTTCTTTTGTTTTTCCCTTTTGGGCTTACAAGAAGTCATAGCAGAAAGCCCACGATTTTCAATCGTGGGATGAATGCGAAGGGCATGGATTTATAATTGTAATCAGGTATATCATATGGCAGTGAAGTAAATGAAATTAACCCAGGTTGTAA
>JAKAVL010000015.1 GCA_021817305.1 Microcaldota archaeon
GTCTGGACACAACGCCAAATATCGCATATCTGAACAAGATGTCAAGGGAAATGATGGAACCCATAATGAATAAAAGGTGAGATGACGAAAAAGGATTACCGAGAGGACATTAATTCAGGATACCACACTAGGCGTTGTCGTCGTAGAGTGTCCTGGAGCGCTTGTGCACATCAGAATCCTAGCCCTTCGGACATGCTTACGAGCTCGTGGCCCGTCGTTGCCCTTCCGACTAGCAGGCCCTTAGAATTTGCTATGGCGCAGAGGCCTATACTCAGCGCACCGAGGTTAGCAGTGGATTGCGAGACGCTCTTGAACAGTTCCTTCAACAGAGCCTCCTCCTCCTCGGTCACCCTGTTGTTGAGTACGATTCCGCTGTTTGTAAGGAGGTTGTTTGCGCCGACGGTCTCGAAGCCGCCTACGCCCATCTTTACGACTTCGACGTCCATGATGTCTGCTATCTTCTTTGCTTCCTTAGAGGAGTAGTTCGGGTTTATTATCGCCCTCCTGTCGTTCGCGAGTATGTTGTTGCCTAGGGCATTGAGGTCGGTGTCGAATACTGCAACGTTTACGTCATCCAGCTGTTTCTTGATCGCCTTTGCCTCGCTTGCGTATGTCGCCGATGGGAGGATCAGGGAGTGCGAGTTGCAGGCCGCGTATATGCCTATCAGATCCGATCCGTTTACCGTGAAGTCGTGCACGGGCACCTCGAGGTTCCTGACCATGGCGCTATGCTCCCCTTTCGTAGAGCTTTTGCACACAAGCGAGAAGGAGTCATTTGCCAGCGAGAAGGCGCCTATGTAGTCGCTCCCCAGTATGCTCAGTTTTGCCGTGGCCATCATTTGACCTTCTTGTCCTGCGCTCCTGCTGAAGGCACATGCGCCTTTTCAGGCGCCTTCGGCCACTGTGCCCCCTGTTTCTGCGCAGGCTTCTTCTCTGCGCTGTCACTCTGTGCGGGTGTCTGCTTTGCAGGCACCGCGGTCTTCTTTTCAGTTGCTTGCGATGCTATCTTTGCGGGCTTGCGCTTCAGGTCCTGCGCCAGGTCTGCCTTGACCATCTCGCCGTCCTTTTCTACGGTTATGCGCACGGGGCCCATGCTCCTTGAGATTTTGTCTATCAAGTAGCTGTTGAGCGTATTGCTTATCCTGACTTTTGACACGTCAGCCTTCGCATGCCTTGCCACGTCGTCGCGCAGGTAATCCACCGACTTCTTCGGCCGTCTAGACATGTGTATGCTGACGAGCTTCTTCCTGAGCCTAATTGTCCTTGCCAGTGTTGTTGCCATGCCATCAGCCCTTTATCCTAAGCTTCTTGTTCCTCCAGCTCCTCTGCATCCTGTTGCTCTGCACGCGCCTGTGCGTGCGCAGCGTGGCGAGCACCGGTATCCTCCTGTTCTGCTTCAGCTTCCTTCCGAGCTGCGCCTTCTTCTTCTGGCTCTTCTTTCCCATAAAATCATCAATTACTTGTGCTTGAACGATATTGTCGGTTCCGGCCTGTAGGTGAGCCTGGTCAGCAGGCTGCGCAGCTGCTCCTCTGTGAGCTTGCCGGAAATCCTGTTTCCCTGCGCCATCTGTATTATAAGGTTGAGAAGCTGCGTGTACAATTCCCTGTTTGATATCCTCACATTCATCAGCCGCTCATATGCCTCGTTTGTCATCAGTCTTTTCGCAATGTCTCTCCTTTGCTGTTCCTGCTGCATTATCTTTATTCTCCGCGCCATCTCCTTGCGGTATTTCTCATCCTGCTCTTCAGGCACTCATGCACCCTGCTTAAATATCTCTGCTGCCGCCTTGTCGAGAAATGACCTGCCCTTCGGGGTGAGGCTCCTGCCGTTCTTTCCCTTCTTCACGTACTCCAGCTTCTCCAGTGCGTCGAACGCGTCCTTTATGTTGCTGCCTCCAGACCTTAGAGTGTGGTGCTTGTGGACAACGTGCCTTTTCCTAGTGCCGTATCTTGTGCGCAGCCTTGAAACTCCTATAGGGCCGTTGAGGTACACCTGGCGCAGTATCGATGCGCAGCGCGTGTACCAGAACTCTGGATCGCTGGGAACGCGCTCCCTGCCTGCGCCCGTCTTGACGTATTCGACGTATTTCGGCTTTGCTACTCCAAGCTCCCTGAGCTTCTTTGCTACGCTGCTTATTAGCATTGCGCTGTCTACCTCGTTTATGTTAGGCATCGTACCACTGAGAAACGCAATCAGGGGCGCGAATGCACCCCAGAATATGGAGATAATTTGCACGAAAATGTATATAAATGGAGCAGTAAACCTTCACTGCCAGTGCAGGGCATAGATTTTACTTATCCGCGCAGTTCAGGCTTGATCGCTGCGACGGGCACAGGCTGCAATGCCAAGCTACGCGACAAGTTCTTCAGGCTTTCCCATCCCCTGACGAACATGTTCTTTCTGGGAGCAGGTTGTCAGCGTGCATGACGTGGTGCGCATAGCCGAAGACAAGTGCAGACGCCGATGGGGTGAAGGCGCTTTTTGCCAAGTAGCCTTGCATATTCGCACAGGTTCCGATGAATGCCCAGTATCCGCCGAGGATAATGCCCACATACCCGCGTACCTTTGCTCTTCGCTTGTAATTTCTGCTTTAGGACTCAGGGCGCCGGTCTCGAGGGCGTCGGATTCCAGTGCCTCGGTTTCCTTGTTACATTGTTGATCGAAATGACATACGGCCATTGCGGATACCACTCCCGTGCGCTCATTGGTGAAATCCTCCCACCCGTAAATGGTGTGGGATTTCCCGCTCACTGTGTTAAGCGTTTTCTGAGCTTTGGCGCCGGGGGTAAGACTACGGCTCGCGCCACCTTGACTTCTTCTTTGCCAGAACTATGAAAACGGTCGCAAGAATTATTATCACTGCCCAGTCAATGACCAGGTTGAGATTGCTTATACTCAGGAACCCTGTCGCGCTCTGCACTATTTCTGCCGCGTAGGTCGTGGGCGAGACATACGCTAGGAACTGGAACTGCTGCGGGATGTAGGTTATGGGATAATACACAGGAGGTATCGTTGAGAGCAGCACTGACAATATGCTCGTATAGTTCCAGCTCTGCATGACGTCGCTCGTCAGGGTCGACATGAAGAACCCTAGGGCTATGGAGAACAGGAACACTATGGCCATCACTGCTGTTATTGCCAGCGCCTGGAGCGCCGTAGGATGTAGGTATATCGCCGCGAGCACTATGAGAAGAGCGAGGAGAGGCAGCGCGAACACTATCTCGGATATGCCCATGCCCGCCATGTAAGTCGTCGAGGTCGTCGGGGAAGTGACGACTAGGTCCTGGAACTTGAAGTCGTTTTTGAGGTGCGAGAGGTCGCCCTGCAGGCTCAGCCCGCTCCATACCATGGAGTATATGAGCGCGCCCTCTATCCCGACGCCTATCAGCGCGCCCCTGCTCACGAATGTTATCACGAACAGTACGGAAAGAGGGGTGAGCATCGAGTTTATGAACATCACGGGATAGTTCTTCATTGCGTATACCGCGTTGACGAGCACCGATGCCAGAACCTGGCTGTATCTGCTCTTACCACTCATCCTCGTCACCCCCCTCATCCTCGCCTATCGGCTTCTTTACTATAGAGTAGAATATGTCCTCAAGCGAGACAGGATTCGAGAAGAACCTTGTGCCCCTGCGGACAAGCGTCTTTGATATTGAGAGCGCATCCTTCTCGCTTGTCAGTATCTGCGTGCTCCCGTCGGCTCCGTGCACAATCCTGCCCTTCGTGCCCTTTGGAAGCGTGCTGCCGGCCGGAAGCCTTATGCTGTGCTGGTAGCGTATTTTCCTGCGCAGCGAATCCATGGTCCCCGACGCAAGGAGCTTCCCGTTCTCCATAAGGCATATCCTGTCGGCAAGTCGTTCTGCCTCCTCGAGATAGTGGGTCGTGAGGAATATGAGGTGGTCCTTTTTCAGCCTGACGAGCACGTTCCACAGCTCCTCCCTCGAGAGGGGGTCAAGGCCTGTAGTTGGCTCGTCCAGGAATATGAGCCTGGATCCTGATGCGAGGACCATGGCAACGAACACCTTCCGCTTCGTGCCCCCAGACAGCTTCCTGCTGAGCATGTCCTTGTACTCGGTTATGCCGACTTCCTTCATGGCGCGCTCTGCTCCCTTCTTCGCCTCGCCGTATGTAACGCCATGATACATTAGATAGGTAGTTATGCTCTGCATCGGCGTAAGCCATTGCACGACCCTTGCCTCCTGCGGCACTATAGACATGAGGCCGCGTACGGCCTCTGGGTGCTTTATCAGCTCAAGGCCGTCTAGTTCTGCGGTTCCTGAATCAGGAGCCAGCTCTGTCGCGAGTATGCGTATAAGGGTTGTTTTTCCGGCGCCGTTTCTCCCGATCAGCGCGACTATGCCATTGCCGTCGTAGCTGAAACTAACCCTGTTCAGGGCCTTTCTGCCCCTCGAGTAGCTTTTGCTTATGTTCCTGAAGGATAGCCGGACCATAGCCTCGCCTGTGCCATTTTATATACCTTGCCGTGGATATATATTGGTTGTGTTGGTGACAGAATGAAGCTTAACGTAATAGAGGATGAACCGAAGAGCATGATAATCGAGTTCGTTGATTCCGACAGGGCGGTTGCAGAGCTCATAAAGGACAAGCTCATGGCGAGCAGCTCTGTCGAATATGCTGGAGTGGTGAAGGAGCACCCCGAGGTAGGGCATCCCAGGCTCGTAGTCAAGTCCAGCAAGAGCGCCAGGAGCCTTGTGCTGAAGGCCGTCGAGGACGTGCAGGAGGACATAAAGGAGCTCGCCTCTCAGATACCCAAGCCAAAGAAGTAAGGAGATGAAACAGGGCTCGCGGATCGCTGCCTTCGACGAATCTTTTTCAAGAAGCGACAGCGAAAGCCTTGTCATTGGCATGATTGGAAGAATGGGAAGCGTTGAGGGGGTCCTTTCCTTCAGGGTGCGCGTCGACGGCACAGATGCCACAGACGGCATCATAAAGGCAATAGTCAACTCCCGCTTCAACGGCCAGGTAAAAGCGGCAGCGCTGAACGGCATCACCCTCGCAGGCCTTAACGTCATCGATATTGAGGCGCTGAGGAAGCGGCTCCGCATTCCGGTAATCGCCATAACTAGGAAAAGGCCAAGGCGGAGCCTGCTCAGGCTCGCGCTGAGGAAGCGCGGCAGGAAGGAGTGCTTGTCTGTTTTTGAGAGAAATATCAAGGACATAAGGATTGCGAATGCTTCAGGTTATCATGTCCAGTACATAGGCAGGGACTATGATGACATGAGGGGGCTCGTCGAGGAATCGACATCGCTTCTCCGCCTTGCGCATATGACAGCCAGCGGGGTAAGGCATGGGGAATCCAAGGGCAGGGTGTAGACATGCGAGACATTCTCAGAAGGATCTTGCACTGGAGCGGGGAGGAGACGATAGTCAGGAGGCGCGGGAGGACGTTTTCCGTCAGCGAGACTGATTCCTCCAAGACATTCAGCATAAATGGGACCATACAGTCGGTCATGATGAAGAACTCCGAGTACTCCAGGGATTACTGGGACCTGTTCCCGCCGTTATGCTATGCGTTCGACATGCCAAGGGTCCTGATGATAGGCCTCGGCGGCGGAACAATCGCACGGCAGATAGGCGCGAGATTCGGCGACAGAGTGTCAATTGACATAGTAGAGATAGACAGCGAGGTGGTCAGGCTCTCCAGGCAGTTCTTCGACTCTGGGCACGGGCACAGGATAACTGTCGGGGATGGCGCAAGCGCGGTGCGAAGCAGGAAGAACGCATACGACATTATAATTCTGGACGCGTATGAGGGGGATTTGATTCCGGAGCAGTTCCTTCGCGAGGGGTTTGCGCGCGACGCGCATGACTCGCTCAAAAATCATGGAGTCCTTGCAATAAACTACATAAGCACAATGCGCTACAATGGCGCGCTCGACGACTACATGCGCGTCCTGTCGGCCCATTTCAGCGTTTACGAGGCGACAATGCCCCGGATAACCTCAAACAGCGTTGTCGTGTGTACCAAGAACGTGGAAAAGAAGGGGATTGTAGAGCGCATGCGCAGAGGCCTGGGCTTCGGGAACTACGACCTTCAGATACTATCTGCTTATGAGAACATGAGGCTGTTCAGCGCCGAAAGCCGAGAATGATCAGAGAAGCGTCTGCTCTTCCACTTCGACTTCGTTAACGCCCTTCACGGCCTTGAGCTTCTCCTCGTATGGCGTGCTTCCCTCCTCATCCGTGTGGACGAACATTACCTTTATTACCTTTATACCGAAGCCTATCTCCTCCATCTGGATGCTCTTCGGGTTCATGGCCTTTATGCCGTTGCTAACGCTGTCTTCCATTCCTGCCTCGACATAGACCTTGAAGAGGGTCGCTACGTTTCCCATCACGGCCCCTCAAAGCTGCACTCCTTGCACCGGTACTTGACGTGGTCAAGGCGGCACCTGTCGCAGCGTATTATGTCGCTCTTGCCGCAGTCGGGGCACTTGAATATCGCGTAGTTGTCGGTAAGCTTGCCGCACGACACGCATACCTTTCCTATGTTTGACATCGTATCACTTGTCTTTTTTACTTCGCAGTGAGAAAGCGATTTTGCACTTTCACAAATGCATAAAGTCTTTATTGGTAAAGATATAAAAGGTTTGCTAAGGGCACGTGGCGTAACTTGGATAGCGCATCGGCTTGCGGAGCCGAGGGTTGCGGGTTCAAATCCCGCCGTGCCCGTTATATGCACCCATCAGCATGCGCCAAACGCGCATGAATCAAGAGGGTATTTGCAGTTTCTGTCGTACATGGCACGAAGGTCAATTGCTGCACAAAAAGGTTTAAATTACATTAAGTAAGTTAGCATATTACACGGAATGGATATGGGTGTATAATTGAAAACAGAAAATGGTTCCGGTAGCCAGAAGCGCAGAAGGCCAGCGGAGGAGATGGAGCTCGATTCGGTGCGTGCCGAGATAAACATGGATGAGAGGACCGAGGAAGAGACTGCAAGGAGGATACTCAGGGAGATACCGTACATGACTCTCGCCACGGCCAACAGGAAATCCATCCCGTGGAGCAATCCTGTGTTCTGCGCCTATGATAGGAAGCACAATTTTTACTGAATATCTGCCAGGGACTGCACGCACTCGAACAACATAAGGGAAAATCCAAACGTCGCTTTTGTGATTTATGAGTCGACAGTGCCAGAGGGACAGGACATAGGCGTGTACGTTATAGGCAGGGCTGGCATCGTCAGCAGCAAGGCAGAGAGAGGAAAAGGCACTGAAGCTCATTTATGCGAGAAAGCACAAGCCCGCGCCCGCTGTCGAGGATTTTGTGGAAGGTCCGACAGCTGTGTACAAGGCCGTGCCCACGGGCGCATGGATAAACGACCTGAAGATCAAGGGAGGCGAGCCAAAGTACCTGCGTTTCGTAATAGATCTGAAAAAGATCTGAAGACGCGGCTACAGCTTCACCATGCTCCCTTCCTTTGCCAAGAGCGCAGGAATTGATGCGTTGTAAGGCTGCTTTGCTATTCCCAGTTCCGTGACTATCGCCGACACGAGATTGGGTGGCGTCCGGTCGAATGCGGGATTCAGCACGCCAACGCCTTCTGGGACAATGCGCACCCCGTTGAACAGATACTCGACCTCTTTCGGCTTTCTCTGTTCTATCTTGACATCTTGAACAGTACTTCTCGGGTCTATTGTTGACGTAGGGGCTGCGACATACATATTGACGCCTGTTCCTTCACGGCGCAGCGAGTCGGCCATCAGAGCAAGGCCGTAGGTGCCTATCTTGTTGTAGACCGTGCCGCTCTCCGCGCCTTTGTTGCCAAGTATCCTGTCTGCCCCGGCCCATACTGCAGTTGCCTTCTCCTCGCGCATCAGATGGCCTGCCATGTTGTCCGTTATTACGTTAACGGGTATTCCATCCTTGTTCAGCTCCCAGGCAGTAAGCCTTGCACCCTGATAAAGTGGTGCGGTATACGTCACAAGAACCCTGAATCTTATGCCGTCGGCCCATGCAGCGCGCATGGGCGCCGTAGACGTACCCAGGCCGTCGCATGCGAGTGTGCCTGCATTGCACACTGTAACAAGCACGTCTCCGTCGTGAATGAGGCGCTTTCCCTGCTCGCCAATTTTATGGGTAGCCGACACGTTTTCCTCCTGGACCTTCTTTGCCTCTGAGATTGCGAGTTCTTTTATGTTGACGGGTTTCTCACCATTTTCCACAGCACGCCTAACGGAATCTTGTATGCGGTGTACACCCCAGCTCAGGTTTACCGCAGTAGGTCGCGCATCGGCAAGTCTGGAACCTAAACGCATCACGTCCTTGAGTATTGTTTCTGCAGAGTTGCTTGAGTTGTTTGCTATCATTGCGGTGCCGTATGCGCCTGCTTCACCGAGAATCGGAGCGCCGCGTATCTCAAGGCCCTTGATTGCCTTTATGAGCCTGTCAAGATCCCTGGAGGAGATGTAAGTCTCTTTCCAGGGTATTTGCGCGTTGTCAAGCCAGACTATCTCTGACTTTCTGTCATCCCATCGTATCGGCACGACATGTGTAAGAGTTTTTTTCATGAGTCCACTTACTTCTTTGTAACAATTGCATTGTCCAATGCGCTGTGGCAGTTGCAGGTCATCTTACTCGATGCTGCGATGGCGAGTGAGCTTACCAGGGCCTTTGCCTTGTCTATGCTCATTGCAAATACCCTGTTTACCTCTTCAGCATTAACTGGTTTTACGTTAGTGTCACCTTCAAGGCCAACATCATAATCTGTTACTATTCCAACACCTAGATAGCACATTCCCTTTTCCCGTGCAAGCGCAGCCTCTGGGTACTGGGTCATGTTTATCGTATCGAAGCCCTGCTTTGCAAAAAACTTTGATTCTGCTCGTGAGGAGAATCGTGGGCCGTTTACCACAATCACAGAACCCGTATCATGGTGTTTTAGCTTCATCTCTGAAAGTCTTGATGACGCAATGCTTCGCAGTTCAGGACAATATGGCTCTGCCATGCCAACATGCGCGACAACATTCTCATCGAAAAACGTGTCATGCCTGCCGTGAGTCATGTTTATGAACTGATCAAACAGGACAAAATCGCCTGGTGCGTAATCTGCACGCAATGAACCAACTGCGTTTGTTGCAATTATCCGCTTTACACCCAGACTCTCAAGCGCGGCGATGTTCGCACGATATGGCACCTTGTGCGGAGGGATATCGTGTTTTGTACCATGTCTTGGTATGAATGCGGCATCAACTCCGCCTATCTTGCCCAGAGATATATCGTCGCTTGGTTTTCCATACTTTGTCTCTGCCTGAAATAGTTCCGGATTTTCTATCAGTGAGTAGAATCCTGAACCTCCGATTATGCCTATCTTTGTCATTATATCTTCAATGTATTCTCAGCCAAGGAATAAGAGCCTTTGCGCTATTCAATCAATCCAAGAACCAACACGCCGATGACTATGAGCGTGCCTCCGAAGATTCCGTTGTAGGTGTAGCTGCCTATGAGCACGCTCGCCGCGAGAACCACAACGGTGTCGAGCTCTGTGAAGTTGTTCACGAAATTGCGCAGGATGACGTCCTTGCGCACGTTGCCGGTCATGCCATGCTTCACCGCACTCATCTCCCCGGAATAGGCTATGCAGAGGAGGAATCCGACTATTGCGCCAGTTGCGACGATTGCAGGACTTACCTGGCTTATGGACTGCGGAGCAGCAAGCAGAAGGGCAATGCCGCTCACCGTCCCGCGACTATGAAGGTAAGGTTTTTGGATCCCTCGCTGACCTTGCCAGTGTTGTTGGCGAGCTCGTCTTCCCTGTCGTACATGTCCTCTGTTTTCGTTTTCGGTCCGATTGTAAACAGCATTACTCACGCCCCCCCATTAGTTACTCACCCTATAGGGTGAGTAGATAATTAAGTGTTGCGGTTTGGCTCAGGTTTTGGAGTAGAAGCGCCAGGGGCGAGAATCGGACTCGCAGGGGCCGAAACCGGCCGAACAGCTTAGCAGGCTGCCGCCATTTAGTGCAGGCACAGCCGTCGCCATCTCCTGTACCACTAGGCGACCCTGGCTCATGGATTATTTTGCATGCAACCATATTTAAGGATATGCAACACATCTGACATCCTCCCACGACTGAAGGTCGTGGGGTTCCTCACGGTTTCAAGGTTTGTTTCAACCATTGGCATCATTACACCATCTGTGTTCATTCCAATGATATACCGCAGGGTGTGCC
>JAKAVL010000020.1 GCA_021817305.1 Microcaldota archaeon
TTCTCATTTTCTTTTTCCAACTTCTTTACGCGTTCTTGCAAAGAATCTACAATGTCAACAAGTTGTTCGTATGTGGGTTTCATTCTGGTCGCAGACAGGGTTACAACTCTGCATAACAAAAGGATTGTGCAAAAATCTGAATAGTGGTCGTTTCAGCTGGCCTGCCGTAAGTATCTTAAACTCTTACGTGAGGGAAGTGAACCCCACTTCCTCGTGAAGTGGAAAAGCCCCGAGAGGGAATCGAACCCTCGACCTCTTGTTCTCCCGTTTTTTGATAAAACTTTTTCCTAAAAAGTTTTTACGAGACAAGCGCTCTACCACTGAGCTACCGGGGCGTGTTTCAAGCTTGTTTTGCTCTGATAGATATAAATAAATAGATATGAGAAACAGATATATTAAGCCTTTTTGCTTGTGGTTCAATGGTTATTGCTGGTATGTACGCTGACGCTGTGGATTCTTCTGATGAAAGCCAGCCTATCGAGATGCTTCCGGGGCCCGATAATGATCCCCTCCTGAAGCGGAAGGGATCCGGTCCGAAGATGCCGAAGCTCCCGAGAAACGTACTTATAGGCATAGCCGCACTGGCCGTAGTGATCATCGCTGTCGCTGCCATCGCCGTTGGGTACAGGCCTGCGCAGACCACAACGACGATAACCGCAACAACTATAAGCAACGTTTCCACAACGGTCACAACGCAGCTTTCCAGCTACCAGATCTATGCATGCACGGAGATAGTGCAGCCGGGGATATACACTATTACGCAGGACATCTCTACTTCCAACATCGCTGCGCCGTGCATAAGCATACTTTCCAAGGGCGTGATATTGAAGGGCAACGGGCACAGCATCACTGGCAACGGACCCTTTGTCAATACCTCTACGCCTTCATACGGGATCTTCGTCAGGGACGTTTCAGGCGTGAGCGTGGAAGGCATAAAGGTGTCGAGGTTCTCCTACGGGGTTTATCTGCAGAGGGTATCTAATTCCACATTCTTGAATCTCAAGTCCGTCAACTCGACAATATCTGACATTTACCTTAACGGCTCTTCTGGAATCATCCTGTCAAACGACACCATGTATAGTTCAGAGAGCAATGGCGGCGGACTTGTGATTTCCGGAGGGGGCAACAACACAGTCAACGACAGCGGCATTATGTACAACACCTATTATGGCGCGAGCCTGAACTCCTCGGGCAACAGATTCTATGGGGACAGCTTCTCCAACAACCCGACGGACCTCCTGTGCGGCAGCAATGCAAACAACAGGAACTCCAACAGGTTCGAGAACTCGACATGCCAGGTGAACCAGTACTGCAACTTCGCATACTGCAGAACCAAGAACACACCTTATGACATAGCGAATACGCAGCTCAAGGAGAATGTCGTTGGCTGCGGCTCCATAGACAACAGCGGCATTTACATGATGGGCGGCAATCTCAGCCTTACGGATTACGTCAACATGTCCAATCCGCTCTCATCGCGCAGCGCATGCATAACGATAAACTCCCCGGACGTGAGGCTGGACTGCCAGAACAATACGATATACAACGCCCATTATGGGGTTGTGGTGTCTGGGCTTTACAACACCAGTGTCGTCAACTGTGGATTCAGAAACGATACTTATGGGCTCTATGACAATGGGACCATAGGCACGATAATAAGCAACGTGAAGTCCAGTAACAGCACGTATGGGGTCTACCTTAGCAGCACGACGGGCACTCTCATCAACAACGTTACTGGGACGGGGGACGTATACGGCCTCTACATGAATGCCTCTTCTGGGGCAAACCTCTACGGACTCAACATGCACAACAACAGCTACGGGGTATACGTCAACGGGCAGGAAGGCAATGACTATTACGGCGCTTCTCTGCTTAACAACACAGTGGGCGACCTTTACTGCTCTGCGAATTCGTACAACTCCACCCAGAATCTGGTGCGCCCGCTGCGCTGCGGCTCCACGGATTGCGTATGGGCCGACTCGTACTGCCCGACTGCGGTCAGCTTGCCGCTTGCCGTGACCCCGGTATACAGCTGCGGCGTGATTTCCACGCCTGGAACTTATCAGCTGAAGGAGGGCATACTCTCAAATACGAGAAAGCCGTGCATGACCATAAACGCCAGTGAAGTAAACTTTGATTGCGCAGACAACTTCATAGAAGGCTCGGGCGGCGGGACCGCGGTGTACGCAAGCAACGTGGCGAACGTGAGCATAAGCAACTGCAGGATAAACAGCTTTGATTATGCGTTCAATATCAGCAATTCGAGGTACGTGAAGATAACCGACTCGAACGCAAGCAGCGTGAAGTATGGCATATACGAGAGCAACAGCTTGTATGGAAACATAACAAACAACAACGTCTCGGTGTTCAGCGGATCAGGATTCGTATTCAACTCTACGAACAATAGCGTAGTTGAGAGCAACAACGCCAAGGAGGGCGCCGTAGGTGCCGTCTCCTTCGACTTCGCGCGATCATTTTACAACATCATATCAAGAAACAATGCGCAGAACAACGGCGCATACGCCTTCTTCATGACAAGGTCGCTCAATAATACATTCGTCAACAACAGCGAAACGGGCAACGGCCCTGCCGGCTACTACTGCGACGCGTACAGCTCTGGGCTATACGCGCAGCAGAATGAGGTCAACTACGGGAACGGAAAATCCGGCTGCAGGTGGATGATTGAGCTTAACCCCCAAGTCTCGCAGACGTGCAGTGCGCTTCTGAGCTCCAGCACTGTTACGCTCAGCCAGGACATGCTGTTCACTTATGGAAGCGTTTGCTACAGCGTGATAAACCAGAACGGCCAGACTGCCAACAACACGCTAATAAACTGCAACGGACACACGGTCCTGGCAACCAACGGCGGGACATTCGTCAACATAAGCAAGACCTCCGGCACACAGGTGGAGAACTGCTACCTCAAGGGCTTCACCACTGGCATAAGCGGCAACGGCGTCGACACAATAGTGCTCAACAACACAATAGCCAACACGAAGACCGGAGTAAGACTAAGCGGCTCCAATTATGGCGTGATAAAGAACAACCACATAACCAATTCATCGTATGGAATAGTCATGGACAATGCACGCTACGGAAGCGTAATGAACAACACGATTACAAACGTCAACATTAGCATGCAGCTGAACGGGCTGTTCAGCGAGAACGTCAACAACAACACGGCAAGGTTCGGCAACATAGGCATTTACCTGTTCAATGCCACGGAGAACCTCTTCGCGCACAACATCCTCACCAACCAGTCCAATGCGGGCATAATATGCGACAACGTATCCGGAAGCTCTGCAAACAGCATCAACGGGGACTACGGATTCAACATATGCTCGCGGAACATCGCCTGCAACTGGATGACTGCGTCGCCGCTGTGCAGGACGTAACATTAACGCTCAAGGAGATCAGCATGGGAAGCATAACGACGCAGATGGTAACTGAGGCACTGAAGAATACAGTAGACCCTGAGATAGGCATAAACATAGTGGATCTCGGCCTGATATACAACATCGCCATATCCGAAAGCAACGACATAGACCTGCGCATAACGATGACGAGCCCCATGTGCCCGGTGACGAGCGTGATACTTGCTGACGTGCAGCTCAGGCTGGAGAAGCTCGAGAGCGTAGGGAAGGTAAACGTGGACCTTGTCTGGGATCCTGCGTGGACGCCGGAGATGATAACGGAGGAAGCGCGCCTGGGATTGCAGTGATATGACATAAGGGGCTTCGCCCCTTATAAACCCCACGCACGGGCGGGTCCTCTCCGCCGGCGAAGTCGGCGGTATCCCCGCCCGCATAAGGTACTTCCGCGAGCGCACTGCCGTCATTGTCATTCAGCAGGCCTGTTTGTCGCAGTTTGAGCGCAAATGCGCTCAGTCCCGCCACTAGGGCATTCTGTGATAGGAACTGACTCGGCTGATACGCGAGTAGAGCCTCGGCGCCAATGACGCCTTCTACAGGACGTGCATCACTAAAAACAGGAGGGTAGGATCTTCTGAAGGCTCCATAGGATTCCTGACCAAGGGACGGATTACAAGGAAGGACTACACAAAGCATGCCATGATGATGGCGCTCATCCATCTTGAGAATCGGAAACTATACGGATAATCAGACGATTACGCCTTCGTCGCATCTTTTGTACTTGTGCAACTCGTTTGCGGCGAACCAGACCTTTATCTCGCGGTCCGCAGCCTTCTTGTCCTCCGACACGTGAACTATGTTGCGCACCGGCCTCTTTGCAGCATCTGCCGCGCCGTAGGTGTCAGTGGAAAATGAACCGCGTATCGTTGAGGGGTCTGCCTTTCTGGGCTCAGTGGCTCCTGCGATCTTTCTTGCAACGTCATTCGCCGCATTGCCCTCGAACACTATCGCCACGACAGGGGTGCTTGAGAGCTCCTTCATCAGCAGCGACCTTACTCGCATGCCTATCTGGAGCTCTGTCTCCTTGGTTGGTATGCCCTTCTCATCGTTCGACTTCTTGAGCTTCTTGCCCACGCTCAGCAGCCATTCCTTGTCCTCCGCGTAATGCTCGCCCGTCTGCTTTGCCGTAGGCTGCACCATCTTGATTCCTACCACCTTAAGCCCGGCCTCTTCAAACCTTGCGACTACCTTTCCTATGAGCGCCCTTTGCACGCCGTCCGGCTTCACAAGCACAAGTGCCCTCTCTGACATCTGACCAACCTATTATTTTATATGCTATTTTGACGCATACCTATATATTGCTTGGTCTTTCAGGTGAGCTTATGATTCGACAGCCGATAATAGTTGTGATGGGTCACGTAGATCACGGCAAAACAACTTTACTTGACAAAATACGAAGCACCACCATTACGGCTAAGGAGGCAGGAGGAATTACGCAGCACATAGGCGCCAGCGAGGTGCCTCTTGACGTCATAAAGAAGACGTGCGGGAACCTTCTTGAGAAGTTCAGGATAAACATAACCATACCCGGACTCCTCTTTATAGACACGCCGGGGCACGAGGCGTTCACGAACCTCAGGAAAAGGGGGGGCAGCGTCGCGGATCTCGCGATACTCGTCGTCGACGTGACCAAGAACTTCGAGCCGCAGACACTCGAGGCCATTGAGATACTCAGGGAGTACAGGACACCGTTCATCGTCGCCGCAAACAAGATAGACGTCATAACCGGATGGAGGCCGTCGGGCTCTTCCAGCTTTGCGGAGGCGATATCGAAGCAGACAAAGAACGTTGTCGATGACATCGAGGCCAGGGTGTATTCCCTGGTAGGCGCTCTCAGCGGGGTGGGCTTCAATTCCGAGCGTTTTGACCGCGTCAAGGACTTCAAGACCGAGGTGCTCATATGCCCCATAAGCGCCAAGACGGGGGAGGGCATTGCCGAGCTGCTGATGTACGCTACCGGACTTTCGCAGCGCTTCCTTGAGGAAAGACTGAAGATGGAGGTAGATGGCGCCGGCGTAGGAGGAATAATAGAGCGCAAGGAGGAAAAGGGCCTTGGCACTACTATAGACGTCATACTCTACAACGGTTCCTTGAAGGTGAATGATACCGTTGCATTCGCGACCCTTACCGGCGTATCAAAATCCAAGATCAAGGCCCTTCTCAAGCCCAAGCCCCTGCAGGAGCTGCGCGAATCGTCTAGTAAGTTCTATTACGTGGACAGCGTGAGCGCTGCCTCTGGGATAAAGATAAGCGGCTCTGGCCTAGAGGAGGCGCTTCCTGGCTCGCTGGTCATTTCAACTGACTTCCCCAACTACGAGAAAGAGATAAAATCAGAGTTGCAGGAGGTTTTCGAGGTTGACAAATCTGGCATAATACTAAAGTCTGACAGCATAGGGGGCATAGAGGCGCTCTCAAAGCTCCTCAAGGGCGCCGGCGTGAACATAAGCAAGAAGGAGATAGGCAAGGTCACCAAGCGCGACGTCCTTGATGCCTTCTCGATACGCGCTACCGATCCGGAGAGCGCGGTTGTCATAGCATTCAATGTGGCAGTGGAGCAGGACGCAGAGCAGGAGGCGTACGCCACGGGCACGAACATCATCAGGGGCAATGTGATTTACAAGATAGTCGAGGATTACAAGCAGTGGCTGGACGACGAGAAGAAGAGGAGCAAGCAGACGCTCGAGAAGGCGCTAGTTTTCCCAGGGGCCATAAAAACCCTGCCGAACAGCTGCTTCAGGGTTTCGCATCCTGCGATATTCGGGATTGAGGTGGTTGCGGGACGCATAAAGCCGGGAGTGCAGCTGATGAACCAGTTCGCAGACATCCTCGGGACGGTGAAGGGGATGCAGGACAACGGAATAAGCCTGCAGGAGGCGAAGAAAGGCGATAATCTTGCCATATCGATGGATGGCATCACGTATGGCAGGCAGCTGCGCGACAACGAGAACCTTTACGTTTTCCTGAATGACGATGATGAGCGCGCGCTGCGCTACAAGTTCAGCGAGCTTCTCTCTGAGGAGGAGATATCCCTGCTGGATGAGATATCAAGGATAAAAGAACAGAAAAGGAAGAAGTGAGGCTCATTTGGCCTTCCTTTGGGAAGCTGCCTTTTTGCCGCGCATGAGATACGCGGCTGCTGCGGCTACTGCTATGGCAATCACTGCGACTGCAGCGTAACCCCAGCCAGGAAAGCCTGTGACCGGGGATGGCGCTGTGACGTTCTGGTACATTGTTGTGGTTGCCGTTGATACCGGAGAGGCGTTAGCCGTGGTTGTGGGCAGGGTCGTAGTCGTTTCCCGGACAACCGATATGCTAAGGGTTGCGTTATGTTCTGATGGATCATTGCCCGCAGCAGTTATGACTGCATTGTATGTCCCATATCCGGCGTTGGAGGACGCCGTTGCCGTCAGGGTTCCGGAGTATGGAGGTATGCCCTGCGCATTGCTTATGCTAAACGTTATGCCGTCGGCCTTGAGCTGCCTCTCGTTTGCCACCTCTACCGTGGTGCCCCATGCGTTTCCGCTTGTGAGGTTGACCGTGAAGCCAAGGGTTGCGTTGCCTCCCCGATAGATGCTGACGTTTCCAGCTGAAAGGGATATGTTAGAGGTGCCGTATCCCACTGCATAGGTGAATGGGAGAAGAATGGCAACCATGACTGCAAGTATCGATAATGCCTTCATTTTCTCGCCGTCAACACATAGACATGGAAGGTATTTAAACACATGACATGCTGCGCTATATGTGCTTGAGCCCCTTCTTGGCCTTGTCTATTTCCTTTCTTGCGCGCTCCATATGCATTGACACCATGGATAGCACGTCCACCAGGCCGTACTTGTTGTACGAGTCCATGCCCTTAGAGATCCTGCCGCTTATCCTCTTCAGGTTCTCCCTGTGCTCGCGTATGTCCCTTGACATGGCCTCGAGCATGAGGTAGTCCTTCAGCACTTCGTCCTTTCCGTTTTTCTTTGATTTTGCCATTGCATCATCTTTAAGCATGAATCATGTAACGTTGATTACTATCCCGCCGGTCTCATAGGGCTGGCTGGCCTGATAGAAGCCCGTCACTGCGACGTAAAGGTTCTGGTTGGAGAAGACGGTCCCCGCCGAGGACTGCGTGGGGGTGACATTTGACACCACGCTCACCTTTATGCTCTGGCACATCAGCTTGGTCATGTTTATGCTTGCGTATGCGAGCCTGTTTGTAGTGTTGGTGTAGCTGCCGTTAAGCGTGTCGTAGTAGATTGAGAATCCGATGCCGCGGGATGGAGTTATCTTTATGTAGAGGTTCCTGCTCGCCGGGGAGTATATCTGGAAATTTAGGTAGGGAAGCACGGGGACGTATGTGAGCGAGAGGGTGCCGGGGCTAGGCGCGAAGTTGGGGGCGTATGACGCGGCCCCGAAGGCGTTGCCATAGCTGTTGCCTGACCACGGCACCAGATAATAATCGCCTTTCTCGTTGGCCAGGCTGAAGTTGATGGGCGCCTTGCCGAAGCCGGTTCCGATTACGTTCCATCCGAAGAACGTGCCGCTGCTAAAGTTTCCTCCGTATATTGGCACTATGCTGTTTGAGGACTCGCAGGCGTATGTCTGATTTTGTGCCATTGTCGTGGAGGCGTTGTACATTACTGAGGTCGTAGTTGAGTTTGATATGCTTGTAGTGGCTGCGGGCGCCTGGACCGGGCCGTGGGACAGCGTGAGAAACAGCGCGAACATCGCTGCCGCTATGACGACCAGTATTCCAACGTATGTTCTTGCGCCTGGCATGATACTGCTTGGACGTTGACATTTTAAGTACTTTGCATCGCTATCGGCCTATGTGCAAAGGGCATAACCGCGACTGCATGGTTTATAGCCTTTCCAGTGGTATTGCACTCATGGCACGCACTAATAAGCGCAAAAGCAGCACTGTGCTAAACAACAGGATAATACCTGCAGTTCTCGCCGCGCTTGCGGTGTCCATACTCATTTTCATACTTTACTACGTGAACTTCGACGTGCTCTACGGGATAGGAGCTTCTGCGGTGCTGTTTGCATCGTTCGGTGCCTCAGCGTTCATACTCTTCCTCACTCCGCGTGCGAAGAGCGCCAGGCTGAAAAGCTTCGTAGAGTCGTATGTCGTAGGGGCCTTCATAGGCGCCCTTGGATTCTATCTGTCCGCAATACTTCCGCTGTATGTAGTTGCAGGCATTATAGTGTTTCTGCTTTCCTCATTGATGATTGTAGCCGATGCGCCGCATCCGCCAGCCATAGGCATAGCGCTCGCGTTCGTGCTCTACAAGATAGACGTATATGGCATATTCATAGTGATTCTTGGACTTGTGATACTCCTCTTCCTGCGGGTTGTATTGGAGAGGTTCGTGTTCGTAGTAGAGAGGGACGTGGAGAGGCTCGAGGAGGACGTAGCCAGGGTGATGGAGAAATGAGCAGGGTAAAGAGCAGGACCAGTCCCACGCATGCTGACATTGAGGCTGCTATAGATTGCGTGCGTCGGCATAACGGCAGGACGAATGCTGATGACATCATGAGGCACGTGCCCGCCTTGAACTACATGATATGGGATGTTTACAACAGGTTGCCGGACATAGCGAGCAGGCTGCACCACATAGTGCCCAAGCAGGACAGGGAGAGGATTATTAATGCACAATTGAAGTTCGGCAGTGGATTGCCGTCTGTCGAGGCAGCAAGGGATACGGTAAGGATCTATACCCTTTACACTCCGGAAGGCGTAAGGAAACGTAATTGCCATGCAAAGGATTTTGCAGCTGTCAGAAGGAGCTGAAGGTGCAATGAGGTGCCGATTGCGGCCTTATTCCTCATTTAATGATTTCAGTAGTTGGCCATCAGTCACAGTTTAAGGGGCTGACTGTACTACGTTTTACGATGACTAGGCACCGCAGATGGTATATTGTCATTGACCTGACTGGCGTTTAGGTGGCAGTTATACCATATTCTATGCCTTTACGTATCAGTGCACAACACGGACAGTGGATCA